>JAEUHE010000215.1 GCA_016793885.1 Verrucomicrobiales bacterium | reverse complement strand
ACCACGAACGCGTTCACGACGACATACCCGATTCAGAGCGGGCCGCGCGCGTCGCCAATTCTCTCACGGACTATGTCCAGAGCTGCCTCGACGATCCTGATTTCCCGTATGATTACCACGAGGCCAAGAACCGGGCCTAACAGGAAAGGGTGTATTGCTGCGAAGCGCAGCGAAGCCAGCAACTACACCCTTGGTTGAACAAGCCCGGATGCGGGGAAAGGTGTAGGAAGAGCGCCTATGGCGCTTGTGTTTGGGAGAGTGAGAGGCGATAGACCAAACTGACCCGGAATTTGGCAAGATGGGTGAGTGATCCCAGGGCTGGTTGCCTTCCGTAAACGAAGAACGAGAGCCATGGAAGATCCAGGTCATGAGGTAAACCTCCCTGAAACGCTTGACGACCAAGCTGGTCGCCTCGCCAAGACAAGACGGTCCCAATCGCGCTTCGATCAAAATTTGACAGAAGAGCGTTCATGCTTTGGCTCTCGAAGTGAACAAGGCTACCGGCCGAGGAGGACCTCGCTGGCTGTAAGGAGAGGGGATCTTACGCAAGAAGGTCATTGGCTGATTGCAGCACGGACATAAGTGAGGCCGCGTCGGCGGCACGGCGATGGATGTGTCGCCCAATTGCACAGGTCCTCCCGCGTGACACTGCACACGCAAACGCTTGGCTTTGGCCGCAGGATGGCAGAAGCCGTAGTAACGAATGGAGCGCATGCCCCGAGGCAACACATGCTGTAGGTAGCGAGTAACGAACTCGGCCCCGGGCAGAGTGCAGATATCGACGCGTCCAGCGTCGCGGTTCTTCCAGCGGAACGAAACGGTTTCTTCAGTGATCTGAACCAAGCGGGCATCGTAGATGGCAGTTCGCGCGACGTAGGTGCCTAGATACTTGAGAGCAGCGGCTCCGGTGCCTGCCGGTTGGATGTGCACACCCCAGTCCAAGTTCCACACGTCTGGGTCAGCCTGCCACCCATGGATGTCGAAGAGTTGACGCAGATGCTGGCGAAAGGCGGCTTGGAGATGAGGTAAGTGAACGAGAAAGTCGGCCTGCTTGACTTGCACGAAGCGGCCTTCCTCGTCCAGGCCGGCTCCTGGCACCAGGCAGTGAATATGGGGATGAAAGCCCATTTGCTGGTTCCAGGTGTGGAGCGCGGCGGTGAAGCCGCTGACAGCGGCTTTAAAGCCCTTGGCGGTGGCGAGCTTTTCGGAAAGCGCGCCTGAGACTGCGGTGAAGAACAGGTCGTAGGCCTCTTTGGCATGGGGCCCGAAGAAACAGGAGCGCAACTGAGACGGTAGAGTGAAGGTCACCAGGAAATAGGGTGCTTGAACCAGCTTGGTCATCTCGCGCTGGATCCAAGCGGCGGTGGCCCCGCCGCCGCACTGAGGGCAGGCCTTGTGATTGCAGGAGTGCCAGGCAAAGTGGACATGGCGACAGGGTTTGCAAGCAAAGGACTGCCCCCCCAAAGCCGGGGTTCGGCAATGGGTTAAGGCCCAGCAGGCGCGACGTTGGTCTTTTGAAAGACCATAAGTTTGCTGACGAAAAGTCGGCAGGAACTGACGCAGCGCCGCCAGCACAGTGCGTTCGGCGGCCATGAGAATGCGCAGAAGCGTTAGCGAGGAAGAGACCGATACAACTTGTCCATCAAGTGCAAGGTGTCGCTGACGGTCTGGTGGGTCAGGTGCAGATAGACCATGGTGGAGTTAATCTGTTTGTGACCGAGCAGCTTTTGGATGGTGTGCAGATGTGCTCCGGCTTCCAGTAGATGGGTGGCGAAGCTGTGACGCAAGGTGTGGATTTTGGCTGCCGGGATGTTGAGTTCTTTGCGGGCGACGATGAGTAAGCGCTGCAACGAGGAGCAAGGCATGGGTGCGGTGGCCTGGTGCATGCGCTGAGCCACGGAACCGCGGTCGCCCCGGCCGACGTTGGGGAAGAGTAAGAGTGGATGTTTGTGCTCCCGCCAGTAGTCCTGGAGTTCGTGCCACATGGAGGTCGGCAATGGCAGGACGCGATCCTGATGTCCTTTGCTGGAGCGGATGAGAAGTTTGTTCTCCTTGCCCTTGATGTCGTGGACGGTGATGGCTAGGCATTCGCTGAGGCGCAGGCCGCAGACGTAGATCAGTTTGATGGGGGTGCGATAGCGGCGCAGGCGGATTCGATCAATGAGATCATGAACCTGTTGGAGGGTGAGGACTGCGGGTAGGGTGTCGTGATCTTTGGTGCGGACTTGACGCAAAACGGTCCACTCGGAGTGACCGAGGAGGTCGATGAAGAACTGGCAACAGGCAGCCTTGGCTAAGCGAATGGACTTGGGCTTCCACTTCTTCTTGAGTTTGATGAACAGGAAGTAGTCACGGAGTTGGGGTTGGGTCAGCAGCGAAGGGTCAGATCCAAAGTGTTGATGGATCAGGCGCACTTGACGGTAATAGGCATGACGCGTTCGATTCGCGTCGTAACGCAGAGCCAGAGCCTTGGCGAAACGGTCCATGCACTCGTAGGGATGCTTGTAATCAACAGGGTTGACGTACTCCCGCGGAGTGGTGCGGATGGTGACCGTGGTTGGTGAGGTTGGTGGTGGTGTGGGGGGCTTGGCCGCTTCCTGAGCCTTGGCACGTTGGCGAGCGCGGATGTTTTGGAGATGTTTGGGATGAATGGAGGAAGGATTGGAGTTTTTCATAGAACGCCCATCCTACCAACGACTCCGATCGTTCTGCAGCGTCAGTCTAAGCCTAGTCGTGTCACTACTTCGTCGCCGCGTAGCGGCTTAGTTCAACCATGCGCTCATCCGAACGCCGGGAGCTCACGCGGGTAGGCGTACTGGCCGCTCTGCCCGGCGTCGGATAGCTTGGCGTTAGGCCATTTCGCGCGCGTCATGAAGATATTCCACCTCTCTGAGCCCAAGCATGGGTGGATTGATGTCACCTTTGGAGAGCCGCCAGACGCTTTCACACAGACAGTCTCTGATGTCCCGAATGATTCTCTCCGTGATTTGGCCGCGGCCACTGCCCGTCTGTTGCGACATTCCACACATGAGGTGGTGCAGTTCTCGCTTGAGCCGGCTTTTATGACCTGTGAGTTGCACCGAGAGTCGGTTTCGGTTCGAGTTGTTCTCAAGCATCCTGACCACGATGGGGCAGCATTCGAGGCGTCGTTTCCGCTCCAGGCATTTGCGCGCAGAGTGAGATTTGAGTTGCTGCGCATCCGGCCAAGTTATTCAGTTGAGGACGGATGGACGCAGCCGTTTCCAGAGCACGAGGTGGCTAATCTCGCATGAAGACGGGGCCTAACAAGAATGCGAAGTAGGCAGGAGCGCAGAGACAGTGGGTGGCTGAGTTAACTGTTTAGGAACGAGCGCTACTGCTTACATCGCATTCTTGTTAGGTCACTATGCGTCCGATTGCTGCACTAATTTTATGCTGCACGCTTTGTTCCTGTATGACTGACCAGAAACATTTATGGCCGCCACCACCACCTCCCGCCAAACTTGAACAGTCACTGTTTCATGACGCTCGCAAGCTTGAAGACATTGATACGGAAGTCTGGGGTTACCTGTGTGAGCTCGTTCCTAAGACCGGCGACACACGTCGCGAGGCCGTTGCCAAGATGCTCGCGTCCGTTTCGGCCGAGTTGCGGCGCTACTATCTCACCAGGTTGTTCGATTGGGAGCGTGGCTCTGGTGGACTTGAGAGCTGCATGATGAGGGAGGAGGATGACCTGTTTCTCTCGGACACGATTGCCGCTTACGAGTTTCTTGGTGCGAAGGAGCATGCCCAGATTATTCGTGAGTTGATTCCGATTGCGCAGACGCGATGGAAGGCGATAGAGGCTGCGGGGACAGCGGGGCGGGAATTCGATTACGGCAATAATCCGTTTGAAGCGTTTGAGGCACGGTGGGACGCGGCTTGTGAGCAATTCGACTTTTATCGGGTCATTTTTAGCGACATGAAAAAACGACCAGAGCGCTACACGCATCCATGACGTGGCCCAACCAGCCCGATCGAGGACAACCCCGACCAGCCCTTGGATTTGTCCAGCCCGCCATGATCATCTCAACCTCTATTGGATTTACCGATCGTCATCTCACAGGTCGGGGTGCCTCATCGGGAGGTCGTTAATCTCCCTCTCCAGCTTGTGAAACTCAATGACACCAGAAAGAAAGCGGGCCGAGTCTGGATCTGGAGTGCCATCCTGACGGGCATCGTGTGTCTTTATCCTGTCGAGTATCAGCTCACTCGGATTGCAGTTATTGCCGGGATCGCGACGACATGGGCGGGCGCATTACTTTTGTGGTGGAAGCGGAAGACCATCCGAGTTGTTTTGATCGTCATGGGGGCTCTTCCGGCGATAGCAGTATGTATGCCCGGACGCTCTGTTGAGCCTGGTATCTTGGCAGCAGATTATGCCCACGGGCTCCAATTGTTCCGTGGTGTCCGCTACGTGTGGGGCGGAGAGGGTTTTTTGGGGATTGACTGCTCTGGCCTTGTCCGGAAGGGACTTGTCTGGGGCCAGCTCTATCACGGACTACGAACAGTCAATGGAACGCCGATTCGAGACGCGATTGCTCTGTGGTGCCACGACACTTCTGCTTTGGCTTTGCGGGATGGTTACCGAGGATGGACTGTTGAGCTGTTTCGGGCGGACAGTGTCGTGGAGGCTGATCATTCGAGGCTGAGAATGGGAGACCTGGCCGTTACCGCTGATGGGATTCATGTCATGGCATACCTTGGAAGCAGCAGGTGGATTGAAGCTGATCCCTTTGCACACAAGGTCATCGAGGTGGTGTCGTCAACCGATAACCCGTGGTTCAGGACCCCAGTTGTATTTGTCCGTTGGAAGTGGCTGGGTGTATCCAAATCCCCGAACCAGATCGTCGACCGAACCGCCGCCAGCATCGGGATTCCGGACATGACTACCGTCACTACATCGGCCACCTCGTTGCGCGCCTTCTTACGGCGGCGGTCGCTCACGATCGGTCGTTAGACTCGGACTATATGGCTTCCTTCCATGTGATCCTCGCGTGGTTAGTTTCTGGGGTTCTGATCTTTCTTACACATCCATCAAAGACGGTGGGCAACTTCTCAATCGCGTTCGGAGTGATCTGGTGTATTTCCGCCGCCGCTCTTCGGAAGAGAGTTCGCTGGTCCTGGTTCAGTAGCGTGGCGTGTGTTGGGTCCCTCCTCGCGGTGTTTACCATCCAGCTTGGCCGGAGTATCTGGTTCGTTCTCGAGAACGGCGGGATGGACAGAGCGGATGGTGCTGGTTCACCAATGCTATTTCTGATGGGTCTCGTCTTCGAACTAGTTTTCTTTGTTCCGTTGTTGGCCTGTTCATGGTGTCTCTGGGCGGAAAGAGACGTTGGATGTCCCCGGGTCACGCCGAGGCTAACCAGCCCGATCGAGGACAACCCCGACCAGCCCTTGGATTTGTCTAGCCCGCCATGATCATCTCAACCTCTATTGGATTTACCGATCGTCATCTCACAGGTCGGGGTGCCTCATCGGGAGGTAGTTGAGCCTCTCATATGGGCGCGTTCGCAAAAATACTATTAGTCTCTCTACGAAATCACTTTCGCCTGAAACCAAAGGGACGACGTGCGAGTCGGGAGATCATCGCTTTCCTACGGGAGCAGGGCTTCGCGTTTCGTTCTGTAGAGGTTTGGATGGGGGTGGCCGAGCCGAGCGGACTCTGTTGCCTCGTTTTCTTCGGAGAGGACGCAGAGCTGGCGCGCTTCGAGCTGGCGCGACACCTGCCGACGATAACAGCGCGGTTTCGTGAAGCGCTTGCCCAGACTGCGTATCCAGCCGAGGCGGTTTCACTTGTCGAGGTTTCCGTTCACTCCGATGAGGCTATCAAGCGCAGCGGCGGGTATTATCCTTACTTCAAGTGAGTCCAACAAGAATGCGAAGTAGGCAGGAGCGCAGAGACAGTGGGTGGCTGAGTTAACTGTTTAGGAACGAGCGCTACTGCTTACATCGCGTGTTGGAGGGAGCCGCGTCAGGGGACGCAGGCTATAGGAAGAGTAAGGGGTC
>JAEUHE010000214.1 GCA_016793885.1 Verrucomicrobiales bacterium | reverse complement strand
ACCACGAACGCGTTCACGACGACATACCCGATTCAGAGCGGGCCGCGCGCGTCGCCAATTCTCTCACGGACTATGTCCAGAGCTGCCTCGACGATCCTGATTTCCCGTATGATTACCACGAGGCCAAGAACCGGGCCTAACCATGCGCTCATCCGAACGCCGGGAGCTCACGCGGGTAGGCGTACTGGCCGCTCTGCCCGGCGTCGGATAGCTTGGCGTTATGCGCAAAGATCGCACGCCATGACCTTGCACGAAGCTAGAGCGTATTTGCGGGATAGCGAGGCGGCGTTTGTGAGGTGGTGCGAGGCGTCCGCCGAGCTGTGTTCATCGCCGGAGTCGTCCTTTGAAGATTGGCTGCTTTGCCTTTCCCGACGAGGGCTTCCGGCAGAGACCGGGGCCTGTAAGCTTTACGTCGTGACTAAGCGACCGCGTCGAGATGACTCGATTGATTCGTTTGTTGTCGATGGCCGAGACTGGCGAGATTATTTGAAGAATGAGGGATTTATAGCATAACAAGCCCACTCGATCCAACAGCCCTTAGCCTCCGAGTTTTTCACATGACCACCGCTCCTACAGTCCCGGTTTCGCCCGAGTTGGTTCTCGGTCGGCGGGCTGTGGCTCAGTGGGAACGTTCGGCGACTTGAGCCTATGGGTATTCTGATCGTAGCTACGTTTTTCGTGGGTAGCCTGTGGCTGTTGATCTCTCTTCTCCGTCGCCTGAGACGGATTGGACTCGGCGGTTTTTGGTGGTTAGCTCTCGCCGTCATGCTCCTACTCGGCAGCTTGGCTGGGTATTGGTGCGCGTTTCATCTCGAGTATCAGGCCGGTGCTCGTTACCGAATAGGGAGTTTTCCAATTCCTGTGGTATTCTTCCATCTAGAGGATGGTCGGTGGGTGGACTTTCCAGTGCCCGAATTTCAAGCCTGGGCCACCGTGTATACCAACGTCCTTACCTTGGCCGTTGTTTTTGCGTTACCCCATTGGTGTGCGCTCCTTTGGCTCGAGCGCAGGCGACTACGAGCGCTCGCCGAACAAGGCAGTCCAAGCAACGCCGCGGGGCGGCGTGCCTGACTTTTGGTCGTTCGGCTTAATCCATGCGCTATCACGATTTTCACCTTGCGGGGTATGAGGTCCGGGATTACGGCGGCACTATTTTGTTGCACTTGGTCTATGATTATACCGGTCGACCGAAAGAAGATTCGTTGATTCGGTTTTCGGAAGTTGCTGCTTACCACTTTGTGCATACCGGAGGTGCGATCATTACAGACCTCACGGAGCTTCCACTCTCTGATCTGCTTCTTCGAGTTGGCGATCGGCTAGTTGAGTGGTGGCGCCAGCACGGCGGCTATCACTTGTGGGACGATGATCGAGAGAAGTATGGAGCCAGGTTGGGGGAGAATGGCTATCGAGCTTGGACGATTGTTTCTGCAATTGGTTTTGAGGGTTTTGTGATCGCCAAAGCCGTAGCCGAGGAAGTACCGAACAAGCCCACTGGATCCAACAGCCCTTAGCCTCCGAGCTTTTCACATGATCACCGTTCCATCATCCCAAGTTTCGCCCGAGTTGGTCCTCCGTTGGCGGGCTGTGGATCAGCGGGGGCGTTAGAAAGCGACATGGAGCGATCACGATGCAGTTCCTTCGTATTGTGGGGGCTCAGTGCGTGCAGTGGTTTGTTACTCTTTGCGACTGTTCTCTATGCGATCGAAAACAAATCAGGACATACGGGATGGGAGCCCTATTCCGCGCTTGGGTTGTTTCTCCCCAGTTTCCTAGTAGGGGCATTCCTCTACCCACGGCGACACAGATTTGGTCTTTCGCATGCCGCTTGTATTACAGCCATGGTATTGGGCCTGGTTGGCACGATCACCATTGTCGGCTTGGACAGGACAAACGTCCTGGTGGAGTACCACCGTTGGATACGACGAGGGATGCCAGCGCGTTAGCTCGGTGGAGGCCTTCTAACGAGTCTCCTCCAGTGAACGCGCCGACAGCATCCAGGTTTCAGGTTGAGCGTCCATACCGGCGCGTCCCTGAGTAGTTTTCGTTCGATGTAATATGCCTACTTGGCGCATAACCCTGGCAGTTGCAGCCTTCATCTTGTTGACTGGGGGAGGAGGGTATCTTTATTGGCATCAGGCCGTTGCGCCTCGGCAAATGCTTGCGGCGATTCAAAGCGGAGACGTGCAACGGATTGGGCGTCTTGCTGCCTTCGGCGTGAACCCGGATTCCGATCTGTTTTTGGTTGGTGGGTTTATTCATTGTGCAGCAGCTAGCGGACAGACTTCGGCTATGGCACGACTTTACTCATTGGGAGCTAGACTTAATCGATTGGATGGCTATGGGGGTAGTCCGCTCCACGCCGCCGCACATTCTGGACACCTGGAGTCATTTGCATGGCTGTTGGCGCACGGAGCAGACCCTTCCCTCCGGGATCGAGACGGACTTACAGTTGCTCAGTACGTCACAAATGAGGTGCCGTGGCAGCAGCGTCCCGAGTTCATTTCGCTGATCATAGCCGCATCGAACCAGCCCACTCGATCCAACAGCCCTTAGCCTCCGAGTTTTTCACCTGATCACCATTACTACATCCCTGGCTTCGTCCGATTTGGCTCTCGGTCGGCGGGCTGTGGATCAGTGGGGTCGTTGGAACGATCGTTGAGTCAGTATGCACTCCAACAACAGTTTTGAGGCGAGTGGGGGTTGGTATACGGAGTATCGGATGATACGCATATGGACTCGGCGCCTGAAGATCATAACCGTATGCTGGCTCTTCGTCTCGCTGGCTGCCATTGGCTGGCTTTGGATGAAGCTCCCAGGCTCTGACAGTTCAGTCGCGGACGGCTTAAGCGTCCTCGCCCTATGCCTTCAAGCGGGCTTGATCGCAGCGACGTGCATTTTGCGAGTTCGAGAGCGACCAAGTAGCGTTGCAGTGCAGATTCCGAATCCTGACTACGATGTTCGAAAACTTTACTGAGGTTCCAACAGGCCCACTCGATCCAACCCCGACTCCGAGTTTTTTACATGATTGCCGTTCCCGCGTTCCAGGTTTCGTCCGAGTTGGCTCTCGGTTGGCGGGCTGTGGATCAGTGGGGACGTTGGGCCTGAACTCACGCTTATGAAAATGACGACCAACCTCATGAAGGTATCTATCGCGACAGGGTGCGTCGTGCTTTATTTTGGCACCTACTTGTCGCTCCTTCACCCTGTTCAAGCTGGGCCGCCGGGTGCTCTCCTGCGATTCGACTGCTACATCAATCCTCTGACGCGCTGTCAGGCAGAGCAGAATTCGATTTTCAATTCACTCTTTTGGCCGGCGCACCGGGTTGATGTCCTTCTCCGGCCACGATTCTGGTCCGACCTATGAGGCCCAACCATTCTACTCCAGTGAACGCGCCGATCGCATCCAGATTTCAGGTTGAGCGTCCATACCGGCGCGTCCCTGAGCAGTGGCGTTAGCCGGAGTCCTCAGTCCCCCTTCTTCTATATGACCTGGGAAGCATTTTGGATGGTATCCGCGCTCCATGCCTTCGTCAGTATAGTATTGCTGAGTCTGCTGGTCTCGAATTGCGTCCTCGTGTTGCGCGAGGGGCGAGCAGGTGTGGAGCGCTCCCGTAGATTCGTAGTTGTTTGGCGATCTCCTTGGCTTGCGCTAGGACTGATGGCTGGCCATTCCCATTGGGACGCTAGTTCACTCATCATGGTCTTCGGTTGTATTGTGGTTCTCGCTACATTGATCAGGGAGGATCGACAACATCCGACCGGCTAACGAGCCCACTCGATCCAACAGCCCTTAGCCTCCGGGTTTTTCACATGCTTACCGTTCCTACAGTCTCGGTTTCGTCCGAGTTGGCTCTCGACCGGCGGGCTGTGGCTCAGTGGGGGCGGTTCGGCGGTACCATGAACATCTTCGTGCTCTCAGCCATGGCGTCGCCCGTGGCGGGCGCAATAGCAGGTGGGGTGGCTGTCCAGGCCCCGGGTATCTTCTCGCTGACGCTGGGTGCTGCCGTGGGATTGATGATCGGTGCAGCGTTGTATTTCGCAGTCATTGGCCTTTGCTGCCTCCTGAGACGTTTTTGCCTGGCGGAGAAACTGAACTTGCTTGGATCACTCGCCTCCCTGATGGCGGTGCTGCTACCTGCCGCAGCACCGTTTGCGGCCTGGTCACTTTCCGTTCTTGTCGTCTCCAGAGTGATCGGCTGATGAAGAGAGAGCCGAACAAGCCCACTCGATCCCACCCCGACTCGGAGTCGGGGTGGCTCAGTGGGAGCGACGTTAGGTCTAGAATGAATCAAGCAGGTAAGTCATTCCTGGCGGGTCTGCACGCTCTGCATATGAAGCCTCGGGGGTACACCAAGGTTCGCGGCACTTTCTCCAAGACGGGCGTCGGTTACGTTAATCGAATAATGATCCAGGGGAGTGCCTGGAGCACTGATGCTGACAAGTGTCGGTTCTACATCAATTGCGGGATGGAGTTCAGTGATCTGCCACCACGGGTTCCCGCGCGTGATTTTCCAGGGACGCACTGTTGGGCACGTTCAGATGTCATCATGCCCGGTACTCCTTCGGAGTTCGACTATGAGATCGGGCATTCCGACTTGATCCTCGAGGTCGCGACTCTGATCTCCAAGGTGAGTTCAATCGTTGAGCGGAGATGGCCACAGTATCGTGAGGATTACCTGCGGACTGCTTCCCCCTGGATCACCGGGACCTAACCAGCCCGATTGAGGACAACCCCGACCAGCCCTTGGATTTGCCCAACCCGTCATGACCACTTCAACCCCTGTCAGACTTGCCGATCGTCACCGCACAGGTCGGGGTGCCTCATCGGGAGGTCGTTAGGTCACTTCCGCGCGCCATGAGACAAGTCACCAGACTACAGCTTGCATCACTTTGGATTTGCCTTCTCTACCTTGGAGTTGCGTTTGTTTTGATCGGCAGTCGTGCGATGTGGGGATTTCTGCGGCTGGCTTCTGAGTATCGCGAGGCTCAAGTGCCGCGAGAGATTTTGCTAAGTGTCGCAGATTCCGCGTCGCGAGATTTTCGTTTGCACGCCTTGTTGGTAGGAGGTGGCTTTGCGATGCTCGGTGTAGTTTTGGTATGGATTACAAAGAGTCGGAGAGTATGAGAGAGACGTGTCCTAACCAGGCTACTCCAGTGAACGCGCCGACCGCATCCAGGTTTCAGGTTGAGCGTCCTTACCGGCGCGTCCCTGAGCAGTTTCGTTGGACGGTGAAGAACGCGCTCCTCATCCTTTTGGGAGTTCTCTCGGTAACATCCTGTGCCGCGAGGAAAGAGTCGTGCGTCAGTTCCCCTCGTGCGGGCACCGCGACCTCTCTCCCGTCGTCGGACGCAGAGCGCACTCGATGGGAGCAACTTATTCCAGTTGGCGTGACCGAGACGGAGTTTCAAAGACTTGTCCGGGAGGATCCCTGGGCGTCTAGATGGTTACGTCCAGCTCGTACGATGGACGCGTCTGAAATCGCTCGCTGGGCTCAATCGCGAGCGGTATTTGTAGGTGGCATCCACAAAGATCTGGCGTTCCAAGAGGCTATCGCTGCCAACGGACCCTTTCGTTTATATTCCACCCAGGGCATACCGACCACAACGAGTCAGCTGACCGTTATCTGTGCCATGGACCCGAAGGGTGACTGGCGAGTCGTTTACCGAGCCGTACGTGCGAGGCCCTGTTTTTGATCGATCGCAACCGTTGTCCAACCAGGCTACTCCAGTGAACGCGCCGGTAGCATCGAGTTTTCAGGTTGAGCGTCCATACCGGCGCGTCCCTGAGTAGTTTCGTTCGGTCGTGGTATGCGCCTTCTCATTCCAACGCTGATGCTAGTCCTGCTTTGCGGATGCGGCCGGGAGATGCGCGTCCGCAACAAGGTGTATTCCATCCTCCCTCAGATTCAGCAGGACATGCAGGGGAGCGGAGTGGAGCAGGCATTCGGCCCCGAGATCCTCAATCCGTGGGTGCAGGTGTTGGACACCTCTAAGGTAGTCGCTCGTTTGCAGATCGCCTTGGATGAGATGCCTCAGTATCGCCGAGCCAGTTTGTGGATGCTAAAGGCGTACGCGTCCAACGAGAGATGGCAGGCAATTGCCGCTCGCTACGCCGAGCTTGCCGCGGGTTTACCGGACGTCGCCGGATACGGAGAGCATCCGAGAAAGACCGAACCAGCCACTCGATCCAACAGCCCTTAGCCTCCGCGTTTTCCACATGATGACCATTCTTGCATTTCCGGTTTCGCCCGAGTTGGTTCTCGGTCGGCGGGCTGTGGCTCAGCGGGGTCGTTGGGCATGAAGCGCGTTTGGACATCGAAGGTTCTCATCGCTTTCACGACCCTACTCGTTCTGGCTGCCTTCGGCGTCTTTCTATTTGTATGGCCTCCTGACCACACCGAGGTTCGCAACCAGAGCGGCCAAACCGTTACGGATGTCGTCCTGCAACTACGCGACCACAACAGTAACAGTAGTTGGGGCGTGACCAGGCGAGCTGCGACGCTTGAGCCAGGTGAGTCTTTGAGAGTCCGACACTCGCACAATGACAGTACCGCGGTGGTTGAGTTTGGGTTGGGCGGTCGGAGGTTTCGGCATGACAACGGATATGTGGACTTGTGGGCGGGCGAGGGTTATCGCTTCGATATTCAGCCCGATGGCTCAGTCAAGGCCGGCTATGACCACAGAGACAGACCCTGAATGGCCCAACAAGCCCACTCGATCCAACAGCCCTTAGCCTCCGAGTTTTTCACATGATCACCGTTCCCGCATTCCAGGTTTCGCCCGAGCTGGTTCTCGGTCGGCGGGCTGTGGCTCAGTGGGAGCGTTGGACCGACGCTCGACCTCGCAAGCATTCTCTTGTTGCGAACTCGGAAATTTTCAATTAGACGATGAGCATGACCAAGGAGCAGGTTCGGACCGCGATCAATGAGGGAGTGCCGTTTGTCATCAGGATGGCAGACGGAGAGAAGTATGAAGTTGTCGACCGTTACAAGATCGCGATCGGCAGGACATCGGTGGTGGTGCTCGGCGAGGGAGATGCCCCTCACATCCTTCCGCTGCTCACGATGACTGGAATCAGTTACCTGAAGAGCAAAGGATAGACAGCATTCCCCATGTCCAACCAGATCGTTGACCGAACCACCGCCAGCATCGGGGTTTCCGGCATGATCTCAGTCACTCCATCAGTCCCTTCGTCGAGCGCCTGCTTACGGCGGTGGTCGCTCACGATTGGTCGTTAGGCGAAAGCATGAGCTTCGACACCATACGACCGATTCTTTCAGAAATCATCGGAGCACTTGTCGCTGGATGGCTAGTGACGAAGTGGGCGCGCTGGGTGACTGCGGGTGTCGGCCGCAAGGGACGAGAGCGCTTGTTAGAGGAGCATAGACGGAGCATTCGTGTCGCCAACGTGCTATCGTTTTCCGGGCTGCTCGTCGCACTGGTTTGCTATTGGGGCGGCTGGTTGAGCCGGCATGACTGGAGAGGACTGGGACTGGGTGCAGGTTTGATGGCCTTTCTGCCGATCGCTTATATCACTGCTGCCTGCGCTTCTCGTGGAACTGAGACGATCAAGGAGTGTTTGGTTGCGTATGCAATTCACCAAAAAACTCCAACAGTATTGTTGTTTGCCGTTATGGCGCTGCTGATTATCGGTGGCGTGATCTCGGCGTTTAGTTTGTTCACATGAATCATTCGCCTAACCCGCCGGCTCCACCGAACCCGGCGATGGCGCCCCAGTTTCATGCCAGACACCGTGGGCGCCGGGTCGGTGAGCCGGGACGTTGGACAACATGACCACAGCCCATACAAGGGCCACCGTTACATGGCGGTGGACTCTCATCACCACGGAATTGCTTGTGGCTGGCTACATGGCCGCTGTGCTGTGGGCAGGGCGAGCAATACGAAGCCCAACGGGAGTAATCGATTTCTTTGGCATCGCTGCTTCCCTTGCCTGGGCGTTCCTTTTTCTTGGGAGTCCGTTTTTGGTGCGATCGCAGGGATGGCTCGCGATTCTCGGTTGGTGTATCGCTATGGCCACACTACTCTTGGGAACCATAGGACGATAGTATCACTGTCCAACAAGCCCACTCGATCCAACAGCCCTTAGCCTCCGAGTTTTTCACATGATCACCGTTCCTGCATCTCAGGTTTCGCCCGAGTTGGCTCTCCGGCGGCGGGCTGTGGATCAGCGGGGACGTTAGGCGGCTTCACGCGTATGGCAGACCACACATTTGAAACCAAGGCACGTCACACCGGCATTGAGCTTGGAGCGCGGCTCTTTCTGGTCGGTGGCACTTTGATGGCGCTGCTCTTTGTCGCTGTCGTCGCTTGCATGATGGCAGAGGATCATCCCATAGCAGGCGGCGTGGTCGGCATGTCTTGTGTCGCGGGCGGAGCGTTGTGGTGCCGGTTCATTCGTCCGCTTCGCACGCTTCCGAAGATTGTTTGTCCGAGTTGCGGCGGCAAGGCACGCATTGAGGGTTCTCTCGGCAGTCACGATTTGGTTTGCTCGCAGTGTGGTCGCCGAGCAGACACGACACTGAGGACAGATCTGTGAGAACTCTCGCCTAACCACATCGTCGACCGAACCACCGCCAGCATCGGGATTTTGGACATGATTTCCGCCACTACATCAGTTGCTCTGTCGAGCGCCTGCTTACGGCGGTGGTCGCTCACGATTGGACATTGGACGCATATGTCGCCTTGGTTGAAAAGTAGACGCAGGATTGCTGCAGCCTCAATCATAACGATTTTGGTGGGCGCACGGCTTGTCGTCCCGATTACGCCGGCAGGCGACTGGATGGGACCTTTAACCAAATGCGCCTG
>JAEUHE010000213.1 GCA_016793885.1 Verrucomicrobiales bacterium | reverse complement strand
GTCTTTCATCTGCTCATGCGTCAATGGCTGAGTTCGACCCTATGGAGCCAGTCAGAAATTCGAGGAGCTGTCGCTCAGCCTGGAGTGAAGGCATCTGCGTGAATTCTCACGCAGATCGGCTCGAACGCGGAGTTAAAGCGCATCGGCTCCATACCATTGATCCAACAGTTGCTTGGATACTCTCGCAACGTACTCCATTGATACGCCATGGCTCTGAACGAAGGCCGTGGTCTCGCCATCAATAAATTTCAGCAAGGCAAGAGATTCATCAGCCATCGATTCGAGTCGTTCAATGAGGGCAGCCATTGCCCCGTCGCTATGAATTGCGTTCCGGCTCTCAGCGCGAGAACGATGCACCAGCCAGTTTCTTTCGGCAAGGAGTTTCAATAACCGCTCTTCGATTTCGGCTGAGACCAAGCCGGCCTTGGAAATTTGATGCAAGGTGGAACCGAACGTCTTGCCCTGCGCCCTTTCAACGAGAGCATTTCCTTCCACGAGGCCCATGCCCTTCTTTGCCTGCGCCAGCAAGACAAAGTAGCCAGCAACGACGCCCTCCAACTCCTGAAGTTGCCACAAGGCAAAGCCGACGCTCTGTGTAACAGTCGCCAGACGATCAGCCTTTGCAAATTGTTGGGTGAGTGTGTTCATGCGCTCTAACTTTTTTGGGTTGTTGGGTCAGTCCTTCTTACTCATCTTTCCATGGCTCATGTCGACCCGGTGCTGCCGTTGAGCTTTCAGAAGAGCTGCCGTTCAACGTGCTAGATAAGTCGTGTCAGAAGCAGGTCCTGGAACGGAGCAGCCTGAGCGAGTGGTTGAGCGCCGAGCGCATCAACATCAGGGCTAAAGCCTTTAGAACCGAAGTTGGGGATGTCTCTCACGTACCTTTTGAAGAACTCGGTTCAAGAAACAATCGACCAAGCCGAAGAGGCTGATCGTGACTTCCGGAAAGCGATCTGTCGATACCTTGATGTACGTGGCGATCAGGTTCGACTCCGATGCACGGAAGATTCTTCGGTGATCGGCGTGCACGTGTCCGATCGAGAATGTCTGCATGTGCATGAGCGCGTTCAAGGCATTCCGGTAGTTCGTTTCCCAGATTCCGGGATCCCCTTCTGAGATCTTTACGATCCTCACGTCGATTGGTCCAAACTCCTCATCCATCAAGCCGCAGAATTCGTTCACCTTTCTGGCGTGAAAGCCGAACTCGAGCAGATCTGGAACGATAGCTTCGTTCCATTGCACACTCCACTCGCCAGGAAAGACCGCGCCAGTAAACGCAACGAGGCGAAGCGCACGAAGCCTTGCCTGGGTGATATGAATTTCAATAAGTCTATTAGAGCTGCTCATGAGAGTCTGAGAGACTGCGGGGCCAGGTATTTCATTGGCTCATTCATCATTGACTAGTCTCGAGCCATTGTCGCCATTGGACTTTGAAGAAAGCTCCCGCCCAGAATTGAGTCAGGGAGATTATTCATGAGCTGAGAGCGATCCACGGACAGTCCGACGTGTGGAGGTTGGCAGCGGACACCGCAGCACGGGCGATCGCTAATGCACGCAAGGCCGACGGCGAACTGATTTCGAAGAAGATCAACGCCCTGTGCGAATCGTTCGACGGAGGGGTGAGAGGCCTCAACTTGGAGAAAGAACTTGGAAAACGGCGGGAGCATGTCATTCTGTCATTGCTAAACCCCCAAATGGACGGACGAAATAAGCGTCGATTGAAGACGGCGCGTCGTTCATGATTCTCGGACGAAGATTTTCACGATGGTGCCCCGCAAGTGAGACGCTTTGTACTCTTCAAGGATGACTCGCTCGACGAGTTCTAATGTATCAGCACCATGGACCACAACGTCAGCTCTGGAGCCAAGCGGACACCGGCTGAAGTTCAGACTCGGTTTGCCAAGCAACGCACGTGCGAGTTCAGCCATCCGTCTAACCAAGTAAACAAACTTCTCGCCGAAATGGTCGATGTCATCACGGCGCACAGATGGCCCCTCACCTCCCTCCAACATGAAGGAATCACTTTCACTCCAAGTGTCAGCCGCAATACGCCTAACTAGATCGATCAGATCCTCTCCATAGACCTCTTCATCATCCTCAGTAACCAACTTCGGATTGCTGTCGAGTTCATCATCTTTTGAATCTTCATCCCATTCATCATTCCCGACATAAGGTTCAGGTTCATCCTCCGGTTCAGCCATCATGCGAAAATCAATGCACTTATCGCAACCGGGCCACTCGATCTTCACACCGTCCTGCTTTAGAAGTGCGTACTGCGCCGCTTGTATGTGGCTTTCGGTGACCTTTTCCCCAATAAGGTACGGGTTCTTGAAAACTGTCCATACATTTCCCCGGATAGGGGGCGGAATCCCGAGGTAGTCGCAAGCAAGCGCTACAAAGCCCATCTGCCCGACAATTCCCCTCGTACTGAAATCAGCGAGCACTTGCTCCTGAGTCAGGCGGGGCTGAACCGACTGGATAGTCTTCACGATTTGCTCCACCACCGCGCGTTTCTCCGATGGACTGGCACCCTTCAAGTACTGCACGCCCAAGAGAGCATTAATCGCTGCATTCGACTGATCCCAACCCGTCAGCGAACCGAAGAACCCCATAGCAACGCCTCCACGCTTAATAGTCCCTCTTTAACAAAATCTAACTTGTCGCCGGCTTGATTAAGCTGGTATCGATTTTTTTGGTTGCCCTTCATTCTCTTGGATAACTCACCCGAGAAAGCCCGGATCAATTGACGTTCTGAACACGTGCACTCAAGCAGCAGTTTCCGCCAACTCCGATCATCGCCGTTTCCGTTTCTCTCGCATTTTCCCGAGATCTTTTCGGTCCCAATAACCCGTATTCGGATGCAGTGGGCGGATTTCGCCCATCAACTCCTCGAGGGGCGCCTCGCCAGATGGAGACCGATCACACCGACCAGCGAGAGCGCCAATGTGACGCTCTTCGCGGCCTCCTTCTTGGGGCGTGCGGGGTCAGGCCTTTCATATTGGTATCCGCTACTGAGCGGTTTCGACCCGTCGCCGCCATTGAGCTTTCAGGAAGCTGTCGTTCAACGTAGAGCTAACCGGCGCTGCGCGGCTTTATCGCGCAGCGTCCAGCGACCGAAGGGAGCGAGGTTGAGCGCCATGTTAGGAGTTGCCGTTCTCGGGACTGGACGGTGACGAACCGTCTTTAGACACACCGCCAAGAACAAAGCCTGCGATACCGCTAAGCACGGCAACAGCACCCTCGGAGAGTTTGCCAGCAAACGCCAAGACAACCACGGCAAAGACGCAAAACACAACGGTTGAGATGCGTAGGAAATTGCCACGGGAGAACATGAGGCCAAAGGATTTACCGGCACCACGCTCGATCTTTGAGAACGCAATGCCGCCGACAATTGCAAAAGCGGTCAGCGCTGCGACGATTACAGCAGCGAAGGCGTAGACGACGGTGCGAAGCATTTCGATGTCGGTGGGAGTGGGCATAGAAACTCCTAACTTTGTTTTCTGGCGACAGTTCTGCCGCAACACATCGGAACGCCGAATAGCATGTCCTGCAAGTTACTGTTTAGATGCAGGAACCACGCGGAAGGCAAGATAACAAGACAGGAACAGAAGCAGCCGACAGCTTAGTGGTCTGATGCGACCCA
>JAEUHE010000212.1 GCA_016793885.1 Verrucomicrobiales bacterium | reverse complement strand
TCGCAACCCACGATGGGGTTGTGGATTCTATGGCGTTTTCCCCAGGGTAGCTCGTTCCTCCCAACCCTGGGCTTTGAGGCGCAATCCCGTTGGGATAGGGAGGAAGCCCTCCGAACTTGTGGGTAATGCTCAGAGAGGGCTACCGCACTCCAAGCGCGTCGCGACACACCGGAGTAAGCGCCCTCCTGTGCGAGATACGCCATCCAAGGAGGATTCGGGGGTTCCTGTAGAAAGCGGGGAAGCGTGGCGGCCCTTCATCGCAAATAAATGGCTCGACGGAACCACTGCCGGCTTCTAATCAGGGTTTACCAACTACCCATGTTCACGACCCTCCTTCTGAACAAATCCACCCAACCTGCGTTGGGCTTCCTACTCGTTCTGGCCCTCAGCCTCCCCTTGCCCGCCCAAATCCCCTTCACCCCCGAACGCCACCGGATCCTCATCGAAACGGACGCCGGAGGGGACCCGGACGACGAGCAGTCCCTGGTCCGCTTCCTTCTCTACGCCAACGAATGGGATGTCGAAGGCATCATCGCCAACCGGCTGAAGGCCCGAGACGGGGAAAACCGGCACCTTGAACGCACCGGTTTGGGTATCGTCCGATCCCTGATCGATGCCTACAGCCAGTGCTTTAGCAATCTCGTCCAACACGATGCCCGCTACCCCCAGCCCGACATCCTACGCGCACGAACGGTCCCTGGTCATGACGAGACCCAGGAAGGCGTCGAGCTAATCCTGCGTGCCGTCGATTCCACCGATCCTCGTCCACTCTGGTACTCCGATTGGGGCAGCGACAACGGCTCCGGAACCAACAACCTACGCCGAGCGCTGGACAAGGTGCGACGCGAGCGCGGCGACGCCGGATACCGAAAGTTCAAGAACCGGCTCCGATTGGTCAGCTACGACAAATTCGCCGAACACAGCGACATCGATCCACCTTGGAGATTATGGGTGAACACCTGGCAGCCGGAGATCCAGAAACGTCGATGGTACCATCGGTTCTCAGCCCTGACCGCTACCGCGGGTGGATTTGATATCCTGCGCGACGTGGTGCAAAACCACGGTCCACTCGGAGCGCTTTACCCCGTCAACACCACGCATCCGCAAAAGGAGGGAGACTCGATGTCATTCCTCTATCTAGTCCCCACGGGAATGAACGATCCCGATCAGCCCACCTGGGGCAGTTGGGGAGGACGCTACGGAGGTCGGCCGGAACACTTTCCAGCGAGAGCCTACTTCTGGGCGAACCAGGAAGATGCCTGGCACGGCACCACCAACCGCGACCAAACCTTGAGCCGCTGGGCGGTGGCCTTGCAAAATGACTTTCGCGCGCGCCTCGATTGGTGCGTCCAGCCGCCCAACGCCGCCAATCATCCTCCGCAACTAGTTCTCAACGAGGTGCCCGGATATTCTATCCTTCATCTACGCGCACGCCCAGGTCAACGGCTCCCATTGCGAACGGAGGGGAGCAACGATCCCGATGGAGGCCGCTTGCAGTTCGAATGGTTCCTCTATCCAGAAGCAGGAAGCTATCGAGGGCCTGCCTCCTTCTCATCGAACCACGGCTCAAGCACGGAAATGGTCATTCCGGCGGATGCCGGCGGTGAAACCCTCCATGTCCTGGTAGCGGCGACAGACTCCGGGCAACCACCCCTGACCCGATATCGACGCGTGGTGGTAGAAGTCGCCCATCCGAACTCAGCTCAGCTCACCGTAAACCCGCTTCTTAGCCCCCCGCCAGAATACGCAGGCAAACTCGCGGAGCTGAGATCGCCGCTCCTGTTCGACGATGGTTCACCCGTCCGTACCCGGAAAGAGTGGGTCCGACGCCGCGAAGAAATCGAGGGAGCGTGGCGAACCGCCCTGGGGCCATGGCCTGAAGAGATCAAGAAACCACGGTGGGAAGTGCTCAGCGAGTCGCGTCGCGACAACTTCAGACAAAAGCGGATCCGCCTCGAGATTGCCCCTGGGCAAAAGCAGGAGGGCTGGCTGCTCAGCCCAGAAGGACCGGGACGCAAACCCGCGGTCTTGGTGGTCTACTATGAACCGGAGACCAGCATTGGATTGAACCGTGAACAACCGTTTCGCGATTTTGCCCTTCAGCTCACACGACGAGGTTTTGTCACCCTCAGCATCGGCACTCCGGGAGGAAACGCCTACCAGCCAGCCTTAGGAGCCGCCCAGTGCCAGCCGCTGTCATTCCACGCTTATGTCGCGGCGAATTGCTGGCACCTGCTGGCTGCACTGCCGCAGGTGGACCGTCGTCGCATTGGGGTGACCGGACACAGCTACGGGGGCAAATGGGCCCTTTTTGCCGCGGCGCTCTTCGATCGTTTCGCCGCCGTCGCGATCAGCGATCCGGGCATCGTCTTTGATGAAACCCGTCCCAATGTGAACTATTGGGAGCCGTGGTATCTCGGGCAAGATCCCGTGCAGAAACGCGCGCGCGCCGGGGTTCCCACCGCAGACAACCCCACCACCGGGGCGTATCGGCAACTCCGGGAGCGTGGTCACGACCTGCACGAACTGCATGCACTCATCGCACCGCGGCCATTCTTCGTGAGTGGCGGATCCGAGGATCCTCCCGAGCGCTGGACCGCGCTCAATCATACCATCCAGGTGAACGAGCTACTGGGCGTGAAGGCACATGTTGGGATGAGCAACCGACGGGATCACACGCCGGATGCGATCTCCAACGAACAGCTCTACTCCTTCTTTGGGATTTTTCTAGAAGCGGACGGCCCCTGGCGGAATCGGTAAAACTGCAAGCGCAAGTGAAGGATGTGAGGAACCTGGCCATTTCGGACGAAACCAGGGATGCAGGAACGATGATCATTTGAACAACCCGGAGGTTAAAGGCTGGTGGATCGAGTGGTTTCGTTCATATGGCTGCGCGTTCACTGGAGAAGCCTGTTAGGACATGTCTGTGACATGGAAAACGTCATGATGCACTCGAATCCGACCAGCAAGCTACTGCTCCATCAAGTCGTTATCTCTGTAGAACTCACGCTCCAACTCGCTAAGCAAGTCGCCCTCCTCGTCGTATAAACTGCTCACAATCGTCATGCGCTCATCGTAGTATCGGGAATCTGTCTGCCTGGAAAGAACTCCTGTAGCCGGCAAAGAATTGAAACAGCCGCCTCGATCCCAATGCGATCATATGCCTGAGCTTGGCGGGCAGGACTTCTAAGACTCGAAAGTAGAATGGAGCCGCAACTGAGCGTTTCAGCAGTTTCGCCGGCACTCCCCCCCTGACGGATTAATCCATACGTACGTATGGATTAATCCGTCAGGGGGGGGAGCCCCGGGGTCGTCGGAAATCGGAGGAGCTGCTACGGGTCGTGGCATGTGCCTTGAGTTCTTGCTGGATGGAAGCAAGAGCCATTGTTCCAAGGAGAGACCGTGCGTCGCCCTTGGGGCCGAGTGTTCTCGATACCAAAGAGATCCGCCGGATCGATGATATGGTTCTGTGCTACATCGGCGACTAGGCGAGTCCCTGCGATCGATGTGCTCCTGGTCTCCAGCCTAAGCATGAAAGCTCACCGTACCGATTATTTCATACGTACGTATGGAATAATCGGTACGGCTGGGCCAGAACCCCCCGCGGTGGTCGACGCTTTGCGCCATCTCAGCGTTTTTTTAAAAGCGACTCAGCACCGTCGAATCCTGAGTTCCTAGCTCCGTGCTCACTTGCTCTTCAGCCTGGGTGGCCAATCAGTCATGGTAGCGCTGCCCAGTCGCCGCATCTCATCGATGAGCTGCTTTCCTGGACAGTAAAGGAAAGTGTCACCAGGTTTTGGTCCTTGTGCCGCAACTTATGCTGCCGCAGAGTTTAGAACTCATTTATGAAAACCCCGCTGTTTAGCCTGGTGTGTAGCGCAGCGTTGCTTTTTTCAGGATGCGCCTCCTCCTCGTCCCATTCAGCTGCGTTCGAATACAAAGTGCTGGAAGTATACTCGGCAAAAAGCCTTGAGCAAAAGCTCAACACATTGTCGCGGGAAGGGTGGGTTTTCGTTAGCTCATCCCAAGAAAAGGAGGGCGGCAATGTGAAGACTACAGTGATTCTAAAAAAGGCCATACAGTAGCCGATGAAGAGCACATAGCTTTCATTGCGCCGCCTATCGCATTAGAGAGGGTGGCAATTCCAACGTCACTTGACGTGGAGCAGCAAATCCCTTCGCCACTTGTCTCCGGTTCCCGTCGGCGTGAGAAATTACCTCGTCACAGCGCCAGAATCCAAACGAGCTTGCCCCGGCTGCTCGCCATCCTTCCAAAACTCCTGTCCCACCACCTTCCCTTGGCGCAGTTCAGCTCTGGCCTTCAGGGATCCGCTGGCAAAATAGGAACGGGAGACTCCCTCGGGCAGGCCATCCCTCAGCTCTACTTCCTCAGCGAGCCCCCCCGTTTCATGCCAGCGCTGAAAGCGGCCGCTGAGCTTTCCTTGAACCACCTCCACTTCGGAGAGTTTCTGCCCTCCTTCATACCACTTGGTGCGAAGGCCGTGGGAGATGCCATTTTGAAAATGCTCAATCACCTGAATCTGGCCGTTGGTGTACCAACCTTGCGAGATCCCGTTCAAAAGACCGTTTGAAACCGCGGATCGCGACATCATCAGCCCGGCCGGGTACCGTTCGATGACAAATCCTGAGAATGCATTGCTGGATCCCAAACGAGTGAGTCTTCCCTCCAAGAGCCTCAATTCACTCCGTAGCACTTCCGGCCAAGGTTCCGCACGACGAACCAGCAACTGGGGAGCCAAGAAACACAGAAGCAAGGCGGTGCCCAAGAACAGGATCGTCCCCCAGACTCTCCGCCTCGACCAGAAGGAGTCGTTGAGTTCCATGATAAAGAGGCTCCAGCCTTACTCCAACTTCGCTTTGAAGAAACGATTACTCGTACCTTCCTCGAAGGGCACGGACACCCGCAGCAGCACCACCTCGTTGGAATAAAAATCGGCACGCAACGGGGACCCGGCTGGTTCAGATGCGAGCGTGAACTTTACAGGCTTCCACTGGGCCAGATCCGTTGAACCATGAATCGTGTAAGTGCGTCGGGGCATGGTCAGGAACTCAAGCGTCGTCGCACCCGAGCCCACGTCGATCAGGGTGAGGCGGAAACCGTCCGTAGGATCGAAGGCCGAGGTGCCGGCCAAATACTCGGCCAGGTTACTGATCCCGTCCCCGTCTCCATCCCCGTCCGGCTTGATGCTGGCGAGGGTGCCGCCATGGACCGCGATAACCGCCTGCTCCCAAGCATCCGGCAAGCCGTCACCATCCGAGTCCACGCCCAGAGTCAGATCCAGGCGGGTCTGCAGCGCTGGCTCACCGATTCGAGCCAGGTTCCCCACCATCTCCATCGGGAGATAGGTAGTCTGACCGATCTGCACCTTGAGCCGGAACGCAGTGGCTGGAAGAAGCGCGGTGGGTTTGTAGAGCCCCGGCACCGTGCCTGAGTCCATAGGCACCTCGAGTCGATAGTTGAACCCATCCCCCAGCCCTTCGACGATCTGGCAGCGCAGTGGTGATCCGGAGGCAGTCTCGAGAAACACCTCGCCCAAGGTGATATTCAGCGGTTCGCCGTATTGATTTCTCACCATGCCATAGAGCGTATGATGAGGTGCAGGCGGGAACGCCGACGCCGGCAACACACCCAGCAAGCACCCTAGAAGGACGGCTGTGTCCCATCTCGTAAAACGGTTCAGAGTAGGATTCATAAATGATGTTCCACGGTTGGACTCAGTTGCCGGAATAGGAGTAGGTCACGAAGTGAAGCTTCACATCCCGAACCGTGCGGATAAAGCGCTCCAGGCCTTCTTCCGGATTGTTCAACAGCGTCTGGCCGGGGATGACAATCTTCCATTTGCTGTTCCAGACTGAGCGACCGACCAGCCGATTGTTGGTGAACTGCGAACGTTGGAGCCCGCCCGTGGTGGCATAGATGCTGGGGCTGAACACGCTGGCCGACGAAACGGGGCGGAACGCCTGATGTTTTCGGATGGCAAATGGCGCTTCGCTCAGCGAGTCATCGGATTGATAGAACGGCGCGTTCGAGAAGTCCGAGCCACTGATGTTGAACGGGAGCGGGATGGCGACGTCATTGACGCTCCACGTGCGCACGCTGCTCACGTCGCCCAGAGGCGGGCTACGCATGGAGTCGACCCCGACTGGGATCAGGTAGATGTAAGGCGTGGCCGACATGGCATTCGAGTCGAGGAAGGTCAGATCCGGATCCGGAGGCGAGCTGGCACCGCCCCCGACCACCACGCCGGAGTTGGCCGCGGGATCATCCATGCCCTGATAGCCTTCCAGGGCAACCCCCGCGGCAAAAATCTTGGTAGCGAAGGAACTCGGACTGTAAGCATGGTCCCCGGCCGCCAGCGGCTGGCCGAAGAGGTTGACGCCATCAGCGATGGTCGTGCTGAATTCGAGGACGATGCCCGGAACCGGCCGGCCGTTGGCGGCACTGAGCTGCAGGCAATAGCGACGCACGTCCGGGTCGGACAGAATGTTCGCCTGGCGCGCCTGGTTGAGAATGTCCTTCCAGTTTGTGTTCCCGTTGGTGCCCGGAAGAATCCGGAGTTGCTCCATGCGCAACGAAACGGTGGTGCCGTAGGCATCTGGATTATTGTAACCCAGGCGCCCCTTCAGGACGGACCAGTCGGCGAACATCTCCGCCATCACGCTGGACAACCCCGGATCACCAGTGTTGCTCCCGGCGAACTGCGGCTCGCCACTTCGCACCACACCGAGGGCCCGGGCTCGGACGATGCGATTAATGAATTCCTTGCCCTGGTCGCTGTGGAGCAGGCCGGTCTCATAATCGTAGGCCTGCGCGGCCATGAAGGCGTATTCCGCGGCGAGATCGAAGAGAGCCTTGTAGCGCTCAAGCTTCTCGTTGCGGAAGATGCGGAAAGCGGCGTCACGGGTCCGGTAGCCCTGAATCACCGCGGCAGAACGCTGGCGGAAGACCTGACGCTCCTGCTGGGTGCGCTCGCCCTCAGCCAGGAGCGATCGATACTTGCGCTGCGCGTCATCCAGCTCCTGGAGGCGGTGGTTGATGGTCATGAAGTTGTTGTTCATGCCATAGACCTTGTCGCGGACGGTGCTGACCGCTTCGCGCAACTGCTGATTGAATTCCTCCGGGGCAATCTGGTCGTACTCCAGGTACCGGTTGGCCGTGTCAACGGCGAGCGCACTGCTGCGCATGGCCGCCTTGTTCACGACATCCAACCCTTTGAGGATATCAGCGGCGACCTGCCCGGCGATTTTGATGCCAAACCTCGCGCTGGAGAAGAGATCTCCACCAACCGCCAACCCCGCGATGAAACTGGTAGGAATCGCATCGGATGATTTGTCAACCGTGCCCGTTAATTGCTCCGCCAGGAACTGCATGGTGTCGCTGATCGTTTCGGACGCGACCCGGGATTGATCGATCACAACTTGGGAGCGAAGGATCTCGCCTTTGACCCCGCGGATCGTTGCTTGGGAAGCCTTCTTCTGTTCGAGCGAGACAATGGCCCAGTCCAGATCGTATTTCGCCGCATCCGCCCAGTAGAACGCGGCGAATGCAGCGTTGCGCGCTTTGATCACATCGGAAATGGCCTGCTGAACTTTTCCAGGCGATGAGCGCTGGCCGATCCACGTCTCCGGCTTCTTGAAGAAGCCGTGAGATGAGAGGTTGTACTGGATGAACAAATTAGTATTGGCCAGATAGTCTTCAGTCCGGCTGGTACCATCCACTTCGCCTATAAATGCCGGTTTGATCCAGCCGAAGGTAGAGATCAAATCCTCCCCAGCCCAACCCGGTTGGAAGGTTTGCGTATCGATGATCCACTGCGTGTCCGAAGCGGGATTGAGCAGGCCGTTGAAATTGATCTCTTTCGTATCCACATACATGTAATGGAGTGAGTCAGGGCCATTGTAGCCGGTGCGATAGGTGCGCCCGGGACCGATATCTTCGGGGTAAGGCGTGCCGTAAAGCTCGATCAACGTGTTTGTATAGGCGAGTTCCTGCTTATTGACCGAAGTTCGGAAATCCGCCAGGGAATCCTCCTCCGAACGCATCAACCGCGTCACATCCTTCGCGTCGTCAAAGGAGACGATCGCGTTGTTGAGCGCGCGCTTGGCACGCTGGTAAACCTGTTCAAAGTGCGTGTTGCTGTCGGCTCCCAGAACGACGTTTGGATTGAGGTCGAATGGGATCGTCGTGGCCGGCAGTCCCAGCGGAGTATTTCCGGCGTTGGCGTTGTCCATCGCCGCCTGCAAACTGGCGTTGACCGAAACCAACTCCTTCAACTCCGGAACCGTCGAGCGATCGATCTGCTGGATGCTGCCCTGATGCGACGGATCGGGATCGCGATCCGGCAGGATGGCGTTGCCAACAACCCAGTTCAGGAAAGCGCCCTGCCCCGTGCGTGATGCCCAATGGTCCAATCCCCAGTAACGGGTGGTGGCGACGTCCCTCGAGCTAAGGTTGGCCTTGGTCGCCGAGAAGTGAGACCAGCCGTTTCCAGTGCCAGACTGATAATCCCGTCGCCAGGTCAGATCGAAGGTGTGTTTCCCAGCGCGTGCCAGCGCCCCAGCAGCAGCGGCAAACTTCCTCTCGTCTTGATAATCCACCGACACGGGTTTGCCGAGGACGGTCACAGCCTCGATGCGCGGCACCCAATCGTAATTGTTATCCATCAGCAGCGCGTAGTAGCCCTTAATCGCCGTCAGGTAGTGGCCATAGGCGTCGCCGTGTCCTTGGGGATAGAGCTTCCGCGCGTCATCCGCATTCACTTTCCCATCAGTGTTCTGATCCAGCACATTGTAGTTGAGGGCGTAGATCGCTTCCCCGGCGTCGATGCCACGGGTGTAGTTCCAAACCATGCGATTGTAAACAGGCCGAAGCTCGACTCCGGGCAGGAGGAAATCATCTCGTCCCCGCATCAGCGCGAGCTCCTCCTCCAGCAGCGTTGGCAGCTGGCCCTTGAAAGAAAAGAGCGCCGTCGCGACATCACCGTAGGTGCTGTCCTTGGTGCCGATGCCGATGGTCGGGTTCGAGGCATCCGCCCACGCCTCGTTACCCAGCACCATGTAAAGATCATTGAGGTAGCCGGCGGCAAGCAGCAACGCGTCGTTGGCGGGCCCGTAATTGATGCCACCGCCGATGCTCAGCATCTTGCCACGATTCAATACTGTCTCATAAATCTCGATCAAACCGGCGTTGTTGATCGCGTCCAGATTCAGGGCGACATCACCTTCCCAACGCTGCCCGGCCTGCGCCACGATGCTGACGTCCGTATTGACCGAGTTATTAAAGAGGTCGGTGATCCGTTGGTTGAAGGGGTTGATGCCGTTCAACACGCGCTTAATCCAACCCTCAGCCAGTTGAGGTGTGGTCCACTGCGACCAAAGGGCGTTGCCGCCGGCGCCATTCGGGACGTAGGAGGCGTGGGCGCTGTTCTTCGGCTGATAGCGCATGATCAGGTAATTGTCTGCCAAGCTGCGGATGTCCGCCTTGGCCCCCAACACGGCGCGCACACCATCGGGGTAGAGGTCCGCATCGAGGGGCAGCCATTGCTGCTCCGTGACATCCACGGAGCTGAAGGCTTCAATCCGCGCGTTGAAGGCGATGTATTGTGCGGGAAACGCGCTGGAGATCAGCTCCACGGCGATGCTGTGCGTGCGCGAGCCATCCGGGTTCAGGGTCCCCCCGGCGAGGTCGGCGTGGCTGAGGCGATAAACCCGGCTCAAGGGAAACAATCCTCCTGGCGGGGATGTCGTGATCGCGTCACCCCGGCCCGTGTTCGCTCTCACAATCATTTGCCCGTCGATATAAACCACCGCTCCCAGGGCATTGTCCAAATCCATGCTCAGCCAGTATTCGGAGTAATCGCCGGCTGGTTGAAGGAATGAGCGGAACACGATGCTCTGCAGGTCGTTGGTCGTAACGCGCTCGTTCAGCTCCAGAATCTCATGGATCTGGCTGGTGACGTTTTGATTGGGGTCGATGCTGACGTCAATGTTCGTCGCCGTGGTGAATGCACTCACGGTTCCGAACACTTCCGCACCATCGCTCTTGCGCAGAACCACTCGATTACCTGCGCTCAGTCCATGCGCTGGATTGGCCGGAGTTCGGAAGCGGAACTTTCCATCTACCAAAACCACGGACTCATAGGGGATTCGACTCACCGGGGAAACGGTCGTGGAGGTGTCCTGGAGCAACCTCTCCCGCGCAGCAGCAGCGACCGACGACGCCTGGTCCGTCGGCAGCGGGAACCGGAGGTGCGACCAAACACCATCGGAAAGGAGTCGTGCCGGGGTATTTCGGTAGACTGCCGGCGGCAACCCATCCACGGGCGACGCAATCTTCCACTCGAACTGATAATCCTCGATCTTCGCAGCAAAATCGACGACTTGCTGCATCGTCAGCTTTTCATTCAACGGGTTGGAGGACTGGACGATGTTGACCTCACCGCGATACAACGTGTTGACGACCTTGAAGACCGACACACTGACCGGGTCGCCTTCGGGCGTGAAGGCTCGGCCGTTACCCGCGATGAGGGAGACATAGCCCGTGCCCGGGCCGGTGGCTGTGAGCGCGTAGTTCGCCTCCACGGCCACGTCATCATTGTTGATGTGTGAAATTTCGCCGACGCCAATCAATTCTGGTGCGGACGGGATGTAGGTGCGCGGTTGCGCGGGATTCTCGATGAAGGTTTCCAGGGTGGTCGAAAGTCCATCGATGGCCGCATCCCAGTGCTCCTTACTGGGATCATTGATATCACACAGAGATTGCAAGTCCGCTCGATCACCCTGCCCCAGGACGTTCAGGAAAACATACTTGTCGCCGAAAGCTGCATCCACGAACTGGCCCTTGAACACCAGATGTCCGTTGGCGCCGCGACTGGGGTCCAAGAAGAAGCGCTCCGCCAAGTGCGGCGGGAGGTTGGGAAAGTAAATCCTGTTTTGGTAGGATTGCGTCCTCACCGATGGCGGGATGGAAGTTAAATCGCTTTCGCTCCCAGGCGGGCTCAGCGCGAAGGTTTTCTCCCGGATGGGATCATGAAGCACGGCGGATTCGGCCGCCTCGCCGCCAGCGATGTGGGATTGCTGGTAGAGAATCTCCAGGCTCGTCTGGCCACGCACGGCCGGCAGGCCGCGCTTGGGCGTGGTGAGCGTCTCGGCCATTTGCAGCACCGGAACATTCGCAGGCCAAACCGGACGATAGGTGATGCCAAGAGCGTTGCCGTCGGCCTCCTGATTTGAGCCCCGCACGTTACCATAAACCGGATCCCCCTCAAAAGAGCCATTCGCATTCAACGGGCGCAGATAGGGCGTGACGGTGCCGACGGGCGGCTGCGCTTCCAGGCCGAGAGTCGGGAAGAAAAAGCCGGGCAGCGTGCGGTAATAGAACTTCATCGCGAGCGATGGTTGTTCGGCGGCGTCGTGCGGGCCGCGATAGATCCAGATGTTGCCCTTGCGATCCTTGAGCGTGAACGACGCATAGCGGTCGCGCAGCGACGTGTCGGCCAGCGTGGTGGGCAACGGCTCAGGCGCGAGACGCTGACCGACGAACGAATTGTCGGAGGGGCCATCCCCGGACATCACCAGCGTGGCGGCGTTCCGAGCCAAGGTCGGGAAAACGGCCTCCGTCTGAAGTTCGACGTACTGCGACACCGTGTTCACCTCAGTCACCGTGACGACCCACGAGTTGGTAGTGTCGGAGCCGAAGAGCACCGCGGGTGTCGCGCCAGCGGCCAGCCCGGCAGGGATGCGGGTGGCGAAGCGCCAACGGGCCGTGCTCTGGCTCTGACTGCCGCCCCAGGCACTGAGAGCCAGCGGGCGCAGGGAACTGACCGGTCCTTCGATCGTCGTCGCGGTGACGCCGGTCGGGAACAACCACACGGGCGCCGCAGGTGTGAGCAAGTTTTGCATCGCCACCGGTTTGAGGGGCTGGAGGAAATGCCGTTCGGTCGTGGTGATCACTTGATTTGAGAACGCACCCGCTGAGCGCCGGACGGAAGCCGCCACGACGTATCCGGAAATTTCCGTGTTCAAGCTCAGCGGGGGCTGGCCGGCGAGCTGGGGTGCGATGGGTAGCTCCAACAGCGGCAGCGGCATGGGCGGTTGCAGGATCGTGCCGGCGGCCTTCTGGTAGTCAAAGGTGATGCCGGCCTCCGGCTTTTCTCGCAGCACTTTGAAGGGCCGCATCGCCGGACGACCGTCCGACTCGGTGTACGCCAGCAACACGAAGGGCTCCGAGGTGAAGCCGTTGGCCGCGGTGATGTTGAGGTCATCGCGCAGCGCGAAGGCTTGTCCGCCTTGCACGAGCGCGTGTTCCTCGTTCGGATTGTAGCCGGGGAGGGAGCGGTCGTTCTGATAGTAGATGCTCCCGTTGGCTTGAAGGCTCACAAGAGGTCCCGACCCGTCGTTGCTGGCCAATACGATCTCAGCCGGGCGCGTGGGCCACCGCAGACTGTAACGTCCAATGACCGCCGGCCAGAAACTGTTCTGGAAACCTTGGGTGGTCTGCACCTGATTCTTTCGGAACCACCAGACCTCCAATATGTCTTTTCCCGGAACGGCGTTGACCGGGATGATCGCGCCACGGTTGGCGAGCTCAAATCCACGGGAGAAAGGATCAACATACGCCTCGGGATAATAAAGATCGCCTTCGCTCTGCCGAATGAAGCCGGCGAGGTAGTTCGCGTCCGGGGCATTCCCGATCTCGCCGACGGGCGGCGTGAGACGATCGCCAACAAGGACAGTCTCATCGATGACCCTAGGGCGGACGAATTCGTTAGGCCAATCAAACACCTGATCACTCGTCCAGGCGTTCAGGTTGGTCGCCACGCTCCCGACGAAGCTCGGAAGATCCAGCGCTTGGTCGCGCAAACTGTGATCCAGCCATGAGAACACGCGCTCAAAGCGGACGAACTCGCCGGATGTGAACTGCAGGAGCGCCCGATGGGCCGGGTGAGACGCGTCGAGGAAGCTGTAATAGGCGAAGCTGTCAGTGAGCTTGCCGCGCGGCTGATCGAGCGGATCCTGGTACGCAATCGTAGGCGCATTCTGAGAGGGCAGAGCCACCGCTGTCGCCTTCGCTTCGCTCTCGGTCGACACTCCTGGACGGATATAGTGACTGTACTTCGCCACCTCATCCGGCCAAACGAGCTCATACCGGACAAAGCGAAACGGCCATTTCAAACCTTCGAGTCCTTCCTCCAGCCAATGCACCTGGAGATCATTCTGATTCCGGGTCTCGCGGGTCGCGTAATAGGTAGGTCGTCTGCTGCCGCCCGAGTTGTGCTGAAACGTGAAACCCTCACCAACCAGGAGCAGCGGTTCAGGAAACAGATGGGCGTCACTGGGAACGCCGCCCGCATAGGAGGTCAGTCTCTCGCCGAGTTCGATCGTGACATCATTCGGAGCAGGCTGACGAATCACATCCACGACCTCAAAGCCCAGATGCTGGCGGCTGTTGGCGGAGCGCACATCGCCGAGCAGCTCCATAAAGATGCGACCCTCGACATTGTACGCGCGGATCTGGCCCCCGGCCTGCCCGCCCGTCCCATCGTACCACAAGGTCCGCACTTCCTGCAGGGTATTGCTGGTGACGATCGGAGCAGCTCCCGGAATCACCACCTCGGCACCGACACGCTCAGGGAAATTATCGTTGTAAACCACGTTGACCGCTCCAACGCGAGCGCTGGGCACGGTCACCGGCTTGCCGGTATCGGCAAACGAACGCTCGGTCCAATACATCAGGCGCGGGGCCTTTACCGGACTACCGGACACCACGTATTGATTGGTCGCCACCACGTAGGAAACCCCGAGGACCAGCACGTTGGCAACACCCACCGGCGGATTGGGCGCAGTGGAAGCCACGCTCCGACGCCAGGCGACCTGCAGAGGACCGGGATTCACAGCGAAGACAGCCTGGGCGTGCGGGCTCCAGTAGTAGCCGGTGGCCGAGTGATTGTTGGTGGTATAAGGCTCAGGCAGCCAGTAGGTCTCGGCTGATTGCGCGGGCCGGGGCGGGTTGACGTTCACATTCACCGTGCTCAGCAGCACACCATACTCGTCCACATTAGGCCGCGGGATAACCTGGCCGAAAAGGAAAGACACAGCACGCCCCAGCAGAGGCGCCCCGACGCGGCCACGAAGCATCGTCATGACGACCTTGCCATCTGCTTTGATGCGAGGCAGGTCCAAATTCTCAGCATTGGCAGCAAGACTCTGGCCTGCGTTCAGAGAGGTGGTTGCCGGTCTGACCACGCCTCCAAACACCACCAAACCGCTAAACTGGTTACTGGTAGCAGGGACCTCCGTTAAGCCGGCGGCCCGCTGTTGCGCCACCGTCGGTCCACGCCCATCGGAACCGGGCGGCACCCCTCGGGTGGTCGAAATCGGCAGACCGTTCGTTGAGCTCAGATTGTAACGGATGGCGTCCTGACGAATTTCCAGGGGAAGCGCCTGAGCCGAGGCATCGGGTGCCGCCCAGGTGCCCATAAGAATGGCCAGAGCAAAGCGGACGATGCAAAGCGGTTGGAACCCACAGCGGCAGAAGGCTGCCGCGGCCCAAGACGCGGGGGCGAAGGAGGTGGGCGCCGGGAATGGCGAAGCCTTAGGAGTGCGGCCGTCCTCTGCCGCCTTCGGGTCCACGTAAACACCGGGCGGTTGGTGCGCCGGGCTCCGCTTGAGGCCGGCGGCCACCGGTGAAGGCCGCGCCCTGCCAAGCCCGGCTGCGGGAGTGTTGAGAGTTGAGGTGTGCATGGGAGGATTCGAAAACAAAGTTTCTGAACACCCGGGGACTAACGGTCGTAAAGGATCACCGTCGCGGAGATGCTCGGCGGAACAAGCATGTAGAACTTGTAGCGATCCCCAGGGCCAAAGGCTGGTCCATCGACAGCTCCGATTGCTTGTCCACTGCGGTAGTTGCGGAGCCAATACCAATCCCAGTCCGATGCGATATCCGCCCGCCAGTCGTTGTTGCCGCTACCCAGCCGAAAGCCCCGCTGCTGGCCGTAGGAACCTACTGTCCATCCGTATCGCAAAGGCTGGCCAAAGTTGTCCGTGTCATTTTCGCAGTAGAATTCGTAGCTGAGGGTTCTCACCTCCTTGCTGTTGTGATTCCGCAACAGGATCTTGATCCGCCCTCCATCGGCATCCCCGAGTAAGGCCGTACCATCCACCAAAACATCCCGCCAGACATTCACGTTGCCCCCAACAGTAAAGACCGCAGGGGCCTTTTCTCCATTGAAGGTCGCGGCATTGACGGGGCCATTCACCGTGAGACCGTTCACAGTCACGCTGGCAGCCTTGATGGATCCATTCACCTCCAACGTCGCCGTCGGCGTGGCGGTATTGATTCCCACGTTGCCAGAAGGTGTGATGCGCAGCCGTTCTGCACTATTTCCATAGAACTCCAGTTGCCCGTCGGCTGAACTGAACATTCCGCTGTCGTTGTCGCCGCCATTCGCGGTGAAGGCGAAGCCGTTGTCATTGGCTCCGCCGCCGCCGGGCGCCCCGCCGCGGGCTCTCACACCACCGTTGACGGTCAGTTTCCCCGAAGGAGTGCTGGTGCCGATCCCCACGTTGCCATTGCCCTTGATCCGCATCGTCTCCGTCATCGCGGCGCTGCTGCCGTATCCGAAGCCGATGTCGCTGCTGACAGATTCGGAGTGAATCTGCAGGAGGCCGCCCTGAATGCCAAAGCCGTAACTATTTCCCGATTGGCCGAAGAGGCTGATTTTATCCCCCAAGGTGTTGTTGCCAATGGTGAGGGGAAAGGTCGTGCCCAGCGTGCCGAGGCCAAGGTTGCCGGCGATGGTCTGATTGCCCGTGAAGGTGTTACCGCCTAACCGCAAAGCCACGTTCGCAGAGAGCCGCGTGTCCGCCAGGGTACCGACGCTAATCGAGGAGGCGTTCAACGCGGGAAGCTGGGCCAACGTGAGTCCGGTCAATCCGGAGCCATCCCCGGAGATCACGCCTGAGACACTGAGGTTCCCGCTCACCTCCACCTGACTGTTCGCGTAGCTGACGGCCGGGATCCCGGCGGGATTGACAAGATTGTTGGCGCTCGTAGCGGTGAACGCATAGGGCGCGGGGAGAAGCCTAAGGCGGGGGAGCATCTCGGTGGTAGTGCCGCCGATCGTAACCGAAAGGCTCATGTAACGTTCCGCATTGTTGGGCCCGGCCAGCACCGAGGAGAGCAACGGCCGCAGCTCGCCACCGACCGGAGTGCCTTCCCCCAGAATCACGCTAAAGTTACCCTTGTCTACGGTCACGATCTGCTGCTCCGACCAGAGCCGCGTGCCGCCAATGGACGCGGTGAAGATACGGAAGACGACGGGATAGTTGGCAGGCGTACTGGGTGCCAGGGCGTTGCCGTTCCCGTCCACGAGAAACCCCTGATAGGTCATCAGCTCAGGCGGCGCCGCGTGGGTGGCGGGCAAGGCGACAACCAGGACGATCCCCAGCGCTAAAGCGATCGAAAAGCGGCCTAGGCTGCGGACGGCATTGAGACAGGTCTGTTGTGTATTCATGGTCGTTAGAGTGCGGTTCAGAAAGATCAAGGTCGCAGCGCGATTCGTTCAATTGGAGGTCAAGCTCGTGATGTCACTGATGCGTTTCAGGGCGAAGGTGCCGAGCACGTTGTACTGGCGCGTCTGGCTACCGCGCGCCTCAAAGGTGATCACTTCGGCGTAGTTCCCAGCCAAATCCTGGCTGCCTTGCGTCAGGCTATTGAAGTGGTTCTCCGGGGCCGTAAAGGTCAGGGTAATCCGCCGCGTGACGCCGTAGGACTCCACGCCGCGCCCCAAGGTAGGCTTGAATTGGGCGTCCAGATTGTCGTGGTCCGGATGATAGGTATGAAGAAACGGGTTCGAGGATTGATCCTCGTGGGACAAGGGCACGTCGGCCGTAAGGCTACCACCTTGTTGCATACTGCCGGTGAAGCTCCAAGGAATGTTGCCCACCGAGGTCGGAAACTGCACCGAGCTGATGCGCCGAGCTTCCCCGATCTGGGCGGGCAGCAACAGATTCTCCTGCGTCGTCAGCACGACGTTTGAGCTGACGCCAACGCCGTGATAGACCTTCTGCAAAAGCTTCACCGCCGTGCCGTCGCTGTGAACGATCAGGCGCATCGGGAACGGACGAGCGACCGTGCCCGAGTCGATTTTGATCGGCCCGTCGAGAAGATAGGAGCCGGTCTTTCGCTCAGGACCGCCAAAGACGAGGACACGACCCGTGTTGGGATCGCGTTCATAATGGTAACCATTCGCGCCTTCAGCGAGTTGCAGGCGATTCAATAGCGACACGAAGTCGGCAGCGTTCGTGGCCTTGGCGTAGGGCTTAAGGTAGTGGCTAACGTAGTTCACCTCCGCGCCTCCGACCCAGAGGCCGGCTGTGGACTCCTTCTCCGCCGACACGGCCATATCGATCTGCGAGAGACCAAGCGAGTCAGTGAAGCGCAAAACGCCAGCAAACAATGCCCCAGGCGCGCCGACCATCTGCGAACGGTTCAACCCGAGGACCAACTCCACCTCAGAACCAACCTGCCCGGCGGCCGCGAGATTCCAGGTTGGCGCGCTGGCACCTAGCTCCGTGTAGCCGAAGGTGAGATTCGTTGTGTTGACACTTCCGCGCAACAGAAGCGGCGGAACTCCTGCGACCGTCGGCTGACCAGCGGGCGACGCCTCGGACCCCACCATGCGCAACGTGATCGTGATCGGAACATTGGCCAGGTTGCGCAGCCGCAGCTGAGCCTGCCCACGTGAACCACCGAACTGAATACCGGATGGACTGGTCTGAAGAATTTGAATCGGCCCGAAGTATTGGTTGTAAGTCTCGCCTGCTCGCACCCAGTAGGCCTGATCGCGGTTCGCCAAGGTTCTTCTCAAATCAGTGATGAGAGACGGATTTGTCGGACCAAGATCGCCGCCACGGTAGCCATAGATCTCGCCGCTCTGTCGGAGTTGCGGAGCTCGCGCAAAGAGAGACTCAATTGAGGGCGATTGACCCGCAGGTGTGGGGAAGCCTAGGAAGTTGAGTCCAGTCAAGGTCCAGCGATACGTGGGCGTCACCGGCTTGCCCTTGACCAGCCACGGATAGGAGGCCGCACTGCCGGCCACCTTGACCAGATAGGCACCGTTGCCCGTGAGGCGCTGCAGCACCGAGGCTGGTCCAGCAAGCCGCGTCCAGGTCGACCACTGACTGCCCACCCCGCTAGGAACCTGCGGCGACTCAATGAACTGCCCGGTAGGGAGCGCGGGCTGCCAATACCAGACTTCCTGGATAGGATTGGTGAGATCGCCTCCAACGAGCTGATCCAGCGTCGCGTGGGACGCATCCACATGGAGAAACACCGAATTCCACCCCGGCTTGAGCGTATTGGTCTGCGTGACCCATTGAGCGCGGCCTTCGTGGCACCATCCTATGAAGAGCAAGAGAGCGAACCGAGGAAGCACCCGAATAGGGTTTAATCCGCTCGCCAGTGTTCTGAAGCCGGAGTGATGCATAAGAGTTCACTCAGCTATGAAGAGAAAAATCTAAATCCTTTCGCGGAATCCCAAAGAATTATTGGAAGAGATTCTATCTCTACGAAAGTTTAAGGAGAACCTCACTTCTTCGCGTGAATTCCTGACTCCGACGTAGAGACCCGCAGGGTTCAGAGAGATTAGAAGGGGCGTGGAGCGCAGCGACACCCCCGGTGTGTCGGCCCCCTGCTGCGCAGCACCCTGAAGGGCGTGCCACCAGTCGGCGAACGGACTGACGAACGGATTAGGTTCCTTGAATAGCGGTGACGCAAGTCTCACAAGCCGGTGGCATCGCTGCGCGATGCTCCGTACTGCTGACAGTTCCGGGGGTGCGAGCACCCCCCGCTATATTTCTTTGAACCCTGCGGGTTCGGGCCCCCTCACTCCAAGGTGAAAAACTGCTGTATGGCAAAACTAGTCGAGCAGCCTGCAGGCTGTCCAGAAACACATTTCAGAACCCTTTGCGTATCAAGAGTTGTCTATCTTCCCGCACACAGCGCCTCAGGTGCGCTGCGCGTTGATCAGGGTACGCTGGCCGTCGAAGGTTACGGCCATGAATAAATCTAGCCCACCCATGAAATATGCGGGCTAGAGCCCGACTTGCGCGAGGATCGCCTCCACTTCCGAGAGGTTCCATAGTGAGATGTCGCCATCGCTGCGAGCCACGGCCAGGTGACGGCCGTCCGGATGCCAGGCCAGCCACCAGACAGAATTCGCCTCATCCGGTAGGGAATAGAGCCGTACGCCCGTGGTCAGGTCGTGGATATTGACGCCTCTTCCGTTGTGATTTGCCACCGCCACCTTGGAGCCATCCGGGCTGATGCGGAAGTTCCCCACATAGGTGGAGACGGATTCGCCAGACGTGATGGTGGTCACGCTGCGGGAAGGCTTGGGGGCTCCGAGGACGGAGAAAACCAACGCCTGATCGTCATCCCTGTGTACCAGCGCACTGCCATCGCCGCTGATCCCGAGAGTTTGGACGGCAAAGCGGTGAGAGTGGATCAGTTTCGGCTCATCCCCTGGTTCAAGTCCGCGAACGAATGAACCCATCAGCCGATGTCCGTCCACATTCACGTGACCTTGGAATCCGATCCACTTGCCAGAGGGATGAAAGTGAAGGTTGCGGGCAGCGCCCGGGTCATGGAAAAGGACGCGCGCCTCCAATGTTTGATCGGCGCTAGCACCGACAGTTCGCGAAAATACTTCCCAACCCCGCACCCCATCTCCGGTCGCCACCAGGGTTTTTCCATCCGGACTAAAGCCACACGACCAAGTCCCTATGGAGCCCGACCTCCCTTCACCCAGTGTCAGAATTCGTCGGCCATCCCTGAGCGAAAACACTAATACCTGATCATTCTGATAGTTGCCCAAGGCGAGCCAATGGCCGTCCGGACTGAAGGCGACGGTTTGCCCCTGAGCTGAAGGCGTAATCGGCCAAGAGTGCAGTAAACGGCCGCTCAGGGGATCCCAGATGCGGACCATGCCGTCCTTGCCGGTGGAGGCGACTCTGCTTCCATCCGGGTTATATTCCACGCCCGTCACTCCACCAAGATGACCAATGAGGTTCACTCTCTCGCGTGTGCCCACCAAACGGGTTACGAGGGCGGGTCCTTTGTGGGGAACCATGAGCAAAACCGAACCATCCAAAGAACCTCGCACCTCCGTCACCTGATGCGGCGTGGCAAGCCGGGTCGCCTCAGCTCCGGAGCTGACAGAACAAAGCCGAACGCCGTTCTGCTGGGAGAGGGGAACAGCGATCCGGTCGCCATGCCCACACCAGATTGCCCGCGAAGACATAAATTCGATATAAGTATTAACCGGCCTAAAATGGGAGGTCATGAGCACGACCACACCACTCTCAGCCGTCGAGGCCAGAAATTGCGAATCCGGACTGAAAGCAAGATGCCGAACCAGCCCCGCTTCATTGGAGAACCGGAGGATCGGGGCCCGAGCGTTCAGATCCCAGATTTGAATAAGCCCGCTCGGCTGGTTCGTGCCGCCATCGACATCGAACGCGGCAAAGCGCATGTCAGAGCTCACATCCAAAACCTGAGGAAACAGCTGACCGGGGGCCAGGGGAACAGAGCCAAGCATTCGATCCGTCGCCGCATCAACCAATCGCATTTCCCGTTCGGAGCAGCTCTCCAGAGCCGCGATCACGCCCCGCGTCGTCAACACGAGCAGGCGGAGTTCCGGAACGGAGCGTTCCGAGCCCTGCAGCCAGGATCCGTTACCAGTCCGCTGCCATTCGATCAGGCGAATTCGAGGCGCTGTTTCGGAGTGCTGCTGTGCGACCTCACGAGCGAGTCCGAAGAGGCTTCGGCCGTCCGGCGAGAATGCCAACTGTACCAGCGGCGTTTTGACCTCAAAGCGGCCGACCGCCTTGCCATGGGTGGTCTCGTGCAACGCCAGTTGACCCTTCTCAGTGCCGAATGCGACCAACGTTCCGTCGCTGTTCAACACAACATCTAGAAAGGAGGAAGGCGGATCGATCAACCGGACGGGATCAAAGCTGAGAGCATCCCCCAGGCACTGCCCGAGCTCCGCACGTAGCACATCATAGTCCTTCTTAGCGGTCGGGATGGACCGGGCTTGCTGGATCCGTTCGATGAGTTGCCGGCGAAACCCTAACGGCCGGATGGTTCGAATGGAGTTCGCTTCCCGAAGAAGCGAGTCATAGAGATGCTGCTGGGCCAGATCTCGCTGATCGAGTGTGGCTGATTGAGCCGCCCGGATGTGGCGGTTGGCGCGGAGCAGTGTACCCACGCTCGCAGCGACCGCCAGCAAGGTGACCGCGCAAAGAGCTGCGGGCAGCGGGCGACGGCGCACCCATTTGGCAGCTCGCTCCAAACCCGTGACCGGGCGAGAGAGGATGGGCTCGTGCCGCTGCCAACGTTCGAGCTCGACCGCCAGCGCCTCCGCCGACTCGAACCGCCGCGCAGGATCCTTCTGGAGGCACTTGAGGCAGATGGTTTCCAAATCCCTATCCACCCCCGGCCTTAATCCGGACGGACGACGCGGCTCCCTCTCCAGCACCTGACGCACGGTTTCCATGGTCGTGCCACCGGCGAAGGGTGGCTGGCCCGTGAGCAGCTCGTAGAGAATTGCTCCCAAACCATAAACATCCACCGCCGTCGTCAACTGCTTCGCCTCGCCGCGTGCCTGCTCCGGCGACATATAGCTGGGCGTGCCCAGCATGGCCACCGTACGGGTCAGCGTGCTTTCCTTCTCCACCAGCTTGGCCAGCCCGAAGTCGGTGAGGTGAGGTTGACCCTCGGCATCCAGCAGCACGTTTCCCGGCTTGATGTCCCGATGCAGAAGGCCGCGCTGGTGGGCATAATGCACGGCCCGCGCCAGTTTCGTGATGAGCTCAGCCACCTGGCGATCGGACATCGGGGCTCGGGAACTGGAAATGCGCTGGGCAAGAGATCCCCCCTCAACCAGCCTCATGCTGAAGAAGGGCTGATTCTCGCACTCGCCAACCTCGTAAATGGGCACAATGTTCGGATGATCCAGGCTAGCGACCGCCTCGGCTTCCATGCGAAAGCGCTTCACGAAATCCGGAGCGGCAAACTGGCCGGCCGCCATCACCTTCAGCGCCACCACCCGGCTGATCTGTGTCTGGCGCGCCCGAAAAACGATTCCCATCCCGCCTCGAGCCACCTCTTCCAACAACTCATAAGCGCCAAAGGCCCTAGGCAGAGTCGCCTTCCCGACCGTCGATCGCGGGGACTCGTCGAGCGGACCGCCATCCAGCACGGCCCCAAATAGGCACCTGGCACACAAGCCGCGTGGAGCGTCTGGTTGCAGCGCGCTCCCACACTTGGGACACACGGAATTGAAAGCGGAATCGGACATCAATGACAGAATTTCATCCTAGGTAAGAAGCAAACCCGCGGAAACCTTCCGAAAAATTAGAGCCGCGGAGTTCCGTTCATCACTCCAGGCTTGCCAAAAGGTGGCGAAGTTCCTGTTCCACCTCTCCCGGCGTCGCCACGGTGTTGGCCACCTCCTCGAACATGAGCGCGCGGAACCGCGCTCGCATCCGATGGATGGCTGAGGTAACTCCCGCCACCGAAACTCCCAGCAGACCCGCGGCTGTCTCATAGGAAACAGCTCCCCGCGCCTCCAGCAGGAAGCCCTTCAGAATCTCGAACCGCCTCTCCTCCATCTCAACGGCCAGACGGTCAAGCACCACTCCCATCACTGTCTGAGCCCATCGGCGTTCAAAAATCGTCTCCGGTGTCGTCTGGCCGGAAGATTCGTGCTGGTATCGTTGCTCGGCGGTTGCCTCATCGAGGGAAATGACAACCGCCCCGCCACCCCGGCGCTGCGCGCGACTCTTATCCCACTCGTTGGCAAGGAAGTGCGTCATCGATGCCAGCAAAAACGTGCGGAACTTCCCGCGGTTTCCGTCCACACTTGCCAGGTATCGCTTCTCCAAAAATCGGGCAAAAAAGGCCTGTGTCAGATCGCTGGCATCCTCATGGCCATAACCTTTGCGGCGAACGAACACATAAAGCGGATACCAGTAGGTCTGGCACAAACGCTCCATCGCCGAGGTCGACTCAGGAGATTGGCTGTCGCGAGCATCCGCGACCACTGACCAGAGCGTCGTTACAAACCGCCCCGCGGGAGAGCCGGGGGCTTCGGGTGATTTCTCATCCAAAGGCACTCGGATAGCATCCCAAAACAGATGGAAAACGAAAGCCTTGTTTTGGTCTAAACTCGCTTAGCTGGCGTTAAAGAATAGCGTGATGTCTCCTGGGCATGCGTGAGGGCGACCGCTAAAGCGTCGGCGGCGTCGGAGTCCGGAAGTTCCTCCAGGTGCAGCAGCCGCTGAACCATTTTGGCGACGGCCAACTTTTGTGCGGCCCCATACCCGACAATCGCCTGCTTCACGCGCCTCGGAGCATGTTCATAGACTTCCAGGCCCGCCTCAGCCGCCGCAACCAGCGCTGCTCCTCGCGCTTCTCCCATGATCAAAGCCGTTTGCAGATTCTGAGCGAAAAACAGCCCCTCCACCGCACAGATCACCGGCCGATGCTCTCGGATCACGTCACGAATCGTCTGGGTGATCAGCAAGAGACAACGCGAATGTTCCCACGTGGTAGGACACCGGATGGTGCCATGCGCCAGAGCAATCGGATGGGGCTTGGCCATGCGAATGACGCCGTATCCAGTCCCACGAAGCGACGGGTCGATGCCCAGCAAGATCTCGTGACGTTTGGGAGCCGCGGGCGACAGGGTGTCGACCTCCGGCGTAGCGCTGCGCTTAGCCGGCTTGCTCACCCGCTTCTGGAGATCGGCGAACTGTTTGGCGGAAATACCCACGAACGGAGGGTGTCAATCGCCGCCGCCCGATGCAAGCCGACACGCATGCCCGCGAACGTAGTCGAGTGACGAGTGACGAGTGATGAGTGCCACCCGAAGAAGACGACGAATCGATTACGATTACGACCACCTACCACCTACCACCTACCACCTACCACCTACCACCTACCACCTACCACCTACCACCTATCATCAATAAACATCCCGCAGGTATCGACGCTCGGTCTTCATGAGGGTTTGCTCAACGAAAGCCACGGCGGCCTCCGGAGCCATCCCCCCCTGTTCGCGAACAATCTGAATAAGCGTCTGATGCACGTCCTTCGCCATGCGTCGAGCGTCGCCACAAACGTAAAAATAAGCGCCGTTGGAGATCCACTGCCACAGCTCAGCCGCATGCTGGAGCATGCGCGTTTGCACATAGATCTTCTCCGCCTGATCCCGGGAAAACGCCAGATCGAGCCGATGCAGGACTCCTCGCTTCTGAAACCGATAGAGATCTTCTTCGTAAAGAAAATCCGTGGCCGCGTGCTGCTCCCCAAAGAAGAGCCAGTTGCGCCCCGTGGCTCGGTCCACCTCGCGCTGCTCGAGAAAGGCTCGAAAGGGAGCGATGCCCGTGCCCGGCCCCACCATGATCACGTCGCGGGTTGGGTCCGACGGCAGGAAGAATTTAGGCGATTCCTGAACGAACACCGGAACATCCGCTTCCCCTTCCCGGGCTAGGTCGGCCAGAAAACCCGAGGCGAGCCCCATCTTTTTCCGTCCATGCGTTTCATAGCGCACGACCGCTACACACAGATGCACCTCGTTCGGATGGGCGGCCATCGACGACGCAATCGAATAGAGCCGCGGCTGGATGGGGCTCAACATCTTGACGAAGGCGCCCGCCGATTCAAAGCGCGCCTCGGGATAGTCACGCAGGACATCCACATAATCGCGACTGAACAAGTACTCGGCCACTTGGGCATCATCGGCCATCAACGCTTCCAAACGCTCACGCGCTGCCGTGCCGACAGGCAATCGATCGAACACCCCGTGCAGTATCTTTCGACTGGCCCGGTTAAGCGTGAGATGCGACGAGAGCGCTGTGAGCAAGGAAACCGACTGACCCTGGGCCAAAGTCACCTGTTCCTGGGGATCCAGTCCGAGGACAGCCAGCAGCTCCGCGACCAGCGAAGGCGGGTTCCGGGCAAATACCCCCAAAGAGTCACCTACCGTGTAGTGTAACCCGCTGCCAGCCAAACTCAGTTCCAAGTGACGCGTGTCCTTGCCAGAGCCGGGTTTGGTGAGAGAACGACGATGAGTAATACGAGCCGGAAAGGGATTCTTCCGACCATACTGCGCAACGACACCGGCGGCTTGTTCGGACGTGCTCATGACGGGGCTAATCTGCCGTGACAGTAATGCGACGCAAGCGCAGGGAGCAAATAAAACTTAAGAGCTTCTAGGGCTCACGGTGACATCCCGCAAGAGACGCCGAACGTTCCAAGTTACCAAGTATTGCCCGCGGATCACACGAATCACACGGAGGGAAAGCAGACCAGGAAACCCCTGATATTTTTGCCGCCGGGCTCCATCATCGGTCCGCGTGATCCGCGTGATCAGTGGGCAATCAACTCCCTCCTCAGGATTTCGGTGGCGCCGAACGAGGCGGGGGCTGTCCTTCCAGCCGGGCATAGGCCCCGAAATCCCCAAACCAAAATCGCTTGGCTACCCAATACAGCCAATGCTTCTCCGGAATCTCCTCTCCCGGTAGCCACTGGCTCGCCCGGGGTTGCATCGCCTCGAGCTCCGCCATGGCCGTCCCCCGAACCGTGGTGTCCCGCGCCCCATGTTTGACCACCAGCGACTTCACCAAATCGGGACGCTCCAACACCACGCAGCCACGGGTGTGCTGAGCGGATAGCTCCCGGAAATCCTTCAAGAACGCGCTGTCACGAATCGCCGTAAAAACCCCCCGCTCGTCCTGCACCGTCTCTTTGGCAAACTGAATGATCGGACACGGTTCGATGTCGCCTCGCGGGCTCACATGATGGCTGATGCCCGTGGACATGGGGCAGAGTGCCTGTCCATCATGGCCATAATAGGCATCGATCATCGCAATCGGCATGCGAGCGCGCATTTCCACAATGAACCGCCTCACTCGCGTGAGCTGGTCAGGTCGCAACCCTAACCCGGTGTTCATCTTCGGCCCGACCGGACGGTAGCTGTGATACCACACGTAATGAACACCCCGGCGAATCAACTCGTTCAGCCAGGACTCCGTCAACAGCTCGTCGATGTTGGATTGGCACACGCTGGTCGCCACCCCCGTCAGCAAACGGGCCCTCAGACAATAGTCCAACCCGCGCAGGGTCTTGCTGTAAACGTCCTTCTTGCCGCGACGCTCATCGCTCACCATCTCACGCCCCTCAATACTGATGAGTGGCGTCGAGTTACCGAGTTCCCGCAGGCGCGCCGCCACCTTCTCAGTGATGAACTGTCCGTTGGTAAAGAGTTGGAAGTAACAGTCGGGATGCGCCGCCAGCAGATCCAGCAACTCGGGATGCATGAACGGCTCGCCGCCCAGGATTCCGAAGAAGGAATTACCGTGCTTCTTGGCATCGTTGATGGTGCGGTTGAGATCATCAAGCGACAGCGCGTTGCGATCCGCCTCCACATCCACCCAGCAGCCCTGGCAGCGCAAGTTGCAGGAATTGATGATCGAGAGGTACAGGAAGGGGGGGAAGTACTCGCCGCGCTTGAGCCGTCGTTTGAACTGTTCGACGGAGATCATTCCCTTGAACCCGAAGTTCCAGAGAAACTTCCCGATGCAGCGTGGATCGGCGGTGCGCAGGGTCCGAAAGGCGAGTTGCGGGATCATGATATCGGGAGAGCAAGAATCATGGTAAACACGGTCAGGGCGAGCTCAGCTAGGACGTTGACGGGGTGTGCGCCGCATCGCTCACTTGTTGAAGGGCCGCCTGCGCCTTCGCCTTGGCTTCCTCCGCCCGCCGCATGATTTCATCGGGAGACGGCAGGCTCATCAGAACCTCCGCCGGAATGTCGCCCGACTGAGCCAGCTTGGTCAGACACTTCTGCCGCTCGGCCAACGCCTTACCAGAATCGCGCTCCTTACTGAACCGCGACTGAGCGCGTTCACTCCGCTCACGAAGCATGGAATACACATCCCCGCCCAGCAGGGAGGAGATGTCGATTTTCATTTTTTCCCGCTGCAGATCGTTGTCACTGACGACGTCGCCGTTGATCGGACCCGTCTTGTACTTGGGGAACATGATCGCCGCCTCCGGACAAACACGCGAACACGCCGGGCAGTTGGTTTTGCAGTTGTCGTTGTTCTGGACCTGAATCCGGCTCTGGGTGTCCACTCCGTAGACCCCAAACAGGCAGAAACTCAGGCACTGCATGCAATTCGTGCAGCGGTCATAATCGATGACCGGAAACCACGGCTTCCAATCCCCGGGTCGAACCGCGGCGCTTTCACTCCGGGTCTGCTCGACCCATTCCAATAACGTATCGCTGCCCTGCCCCGAGATGTCGCGAAAGCGAACCGACGAGCCATCGGAAGCGGCATCGGCAACGGGTGGGGCACCGCCGAAATCCCCCAGCACCAGCAACGAGCTGCGGTCGGAGGACGAGACCGCCCCCTTCGCCGCCGAGCGGGTGACGGCAAAGCCTTTGTCCAGAGCTTTGACCAAGAACGAGAATCGATCGGACGCGGGCAGCGGAGCCGCGCCCTCGCCCTCATACAGCACCACGCGCAGCGTCTTGTCTTCTTTGAGGCTCATACGGCGGAAGCAGGGTTAGGAGCAGGGGTGGAAGCGACATCGACCGCCGGTTGCGGAGCGTCGCTAAGCGTGACTTTGCCGCGGGGCAGATTGGGCTCCAACGTCGGAGAAAGGAGGGCGGCGGAAACCACCGCCGCGGGCTGAGTTCGCATGTTGAGCACCTGACAGCTGTCCAGGTTCAAGGGGGCCTGAGCAGCCGAGAAAAGCCATTTGACCGCTCGGGGAAAACAGGCAGCGATCTTGAGCTGCCCATCGCCTGCCAAACGCTGGAGAGCCACATCTCTTCGGGCCGACATCTCACACAAATCAGCCACCGCCTCGAACGCGACGGTCGAGTCCGAGAGCTGGCGTAACACCGCTTCTTTGACTTCTCGGGGGACCACTTGCGCGTAAGCACAATGGCAATACAGAATTCTCACCGGATCAGGCATGCTGAGGGCGAATGTAGGTTCAACAGTCGCGGGGGGCAATCGGGAATACACTAGGTCGGCGGGTGGATCCGAGACCACCTATCACCCTCCTATTCCAGCATTTCCCAAAAAAATCATTTGCCATCCGACCCGCTTTAACCTTTATTTGACTGTGTTGAGGGCCCGACTGGGGCATTTCATGGCTCCAGCCTCCGTCTGATTCTGAAGATTTCACATAGGTTCGGGACTTTCCCTGACGAGTGCCGCTCAACACACACACAGCACATCACATAGCTATGACTAACGCCTCGGGCGCTGCAGTAGAACACGGCTCCGGTTATTTGGAGATATCAGAAAAAGGTTTCGGGTTTCTGCGTTCTGCAGAGAATCACTTCATTCCCAAACCTTCGGATATCTTCGTCACTCCGGATACCATCAAACGCAATTTCTTGCGCGAAGGCTGCTTGGTCGCCGGCACGCTGCAACCTCCTCATCGCGGCAACAGCCCCCAGCTGAAAGCTGTGGAGTTGGTCAATGGCATGGCCTTTGGAGATTACACCAAGTCCATGCGGTTCGAGAACCTCACGTCGATCGACCCGACGGAGAAGTTCAATCTCGAGACTTCGCCTGATGTGCTCGAAACGCGCATTATTGACCTCGTTACGCCCATCGGAAAGGGAACCCGCGGCCTCATCGTCGCTCCCCCCCGCACCGGCAAAACCACGATTCTCAAGCAGATCGCCAACGCGGTTACGGCCAACCATCCCGAAGTTCATTGCATCGTTCTCCTGATCGATGAACGCCCTGAGGAAGTCACCGATTTTCAACGCTCGGTCAAAGCTGAGGTCGTCGCCTCGTCGAACGACCAAGAACTGGAAACACACGTCCGGCTGTCCCGCTTCATGATCGAGCGCTGCCGCCGAATCGTGGAGACCGGCAAAGATGTGTTCGTGCTCCTGGACTCCATCACCCGTGTCGCCCGCGCCTACAACAGCGTGCATGGCGGCAGCGGTCGAACGATGACCGGTGGTGTGGATGCTCGAGCCCTGGAAATCCCCCGTAAAATGTTTGCGGCGGCGCGTAACATCGAAGGCGGCGGATCCCTCACGATCTTGGCCACCGCCCTGGTCGACACTGGATCCCGCATGGACGAGCTGATCTTCCAAGAGTTCAAAGGCACCGGCAACATGGAGCTGATTCTGGATCGGAAACTGTCCGACCGTCGCCTGTTCCCGGCCATCGACATCCCCAAGAGCGGCACCCGGAAGGAAGAAAAACTGTTCTCCCCGAAAAATATCGAAGCGGTCCGCAAGCTCCGCCGCATGATGGTCGACCTGAATCCGGTGGAAGCCATGGAAACGCTGTTGGCAGCGCTCAAGAAGCACAAGACCAACGACGAACTCCTGGCCAAGCTGTCCGGATCTTAGTCGGCCACCGGTCCGCCGGTTACCGACCGAAGCAGAGCAGCCCATGCGCCGAACTGCCAAAGCGCCCCGTAAGGCCAAGGCGTTGGCGCTTCCCAGCTCCCGCCCTCCGCTGGAGCGGATGATGCAAATTCACCAGGCGATCCAGTCTGGTGATTATCCCACCGCCACGACCCTGGCGAACCAGCTGGAGGTCAGCATCAAGTCGATCCATCGCGATCTGGAGTTCATGCGGGACCGCCTGCAGCTTCCGCTGGCCTACGACGAGATCCGCCACGGCTGGCATTACACCGAGGACGTCGCTTCCTTCCCCACCCTCCAGATCACCGAGGGTGAACTTTTCGCGCTGCTGGTGGCCGAAAAAGCGCTGCAGCAATATCGGGGAACGCACTTCGAACGGCCGCTGGTCAGCGCCTTCAAGAAGATGGCGGCCAGCCTTCCTGACACCATCTCACTGAACCTCGCCGAGTGGGAGCAGACCATTTCCTTCCGCACCAGCGCCGAGCCGCTGCTCAACCTGCAGGTCTTCGACACCTTGGCGAAGGCCACCACGCATCATCAGCAGCTGAAGATCCACTATCGTAAGCCCGGGGGAAAACCACCGGAGGAACGGCTGATCGATCCCTACCATCTCGCCAATATCAACGGGGAATGGTATCTCTTCGCCTACGACCATCTCAGAAAGGACCTCCGCACCTTCGTGCCTTCGCGAATCCAATCGCTCGAGTCCACCGGAAAGAAGTTCGAGCGCCCGGCGCGGTTCTCCCTGGAGAACCGGCTGCGCAACAGCTTTAGCGTCCACTCGGGTGACGGGGAATACTTGGTCGTGGTCCGATTCACCGCCCAAGTCGCCGACTTCATCCGCGAAAAGAAGTGGCATCCGTCGCAATTCCTGAAAGAGCTGCCGCACGGGGGCGTGGAGCTGCGGCTTACTCTCTCCAGTTTGAATGAAGTCGAGCGTTGGATTCTCGCCTGGGGCGGCGATGCCACGGTCGTGGAGCCGGCGGAACTGAAGGCCCGGATCCGACAAGCCGCCGAGCGGCTTCAGCAGTCGCACTGAGCCCAGCGGCCGATGGGCCGAGACGGCCCACACTACAACGGTAGCGTCGTCCGTCTCTGGACGATTCCCCCGTCCGAGCGCAGCAGGCCCCGATGGTCTCTCCGTAGGCACTAAGCTCACCAAGCAACCGCTCCTTTAGCCGCAAGAAACGAAAGATGGCGAAAGAAGTTCTGAGCCCAGGCCCTCATCCACGCTGCATCCGTCCGCTTCTTTCGTCTCCTTTGGTTTTTGCGGCTCATGCGGGAGCCCCTGCTAACCTGGCCCCGGATCCGTGCCAGCCATGAAATCCTTGGTTAGTCCATTCCCAGGTCTTGGTATACCGAGCAGGGCTATACTGGGGTTTCTCACCTAGGCGGCAGGGTCCGAACCCGCAGGGTTCAAAGAGAATAGCCGGGGGTGCTGGCACCCCCGGACTCGTTCAAAGTTGCGGAGCATCGCGCAGCGATGCCACCGGCCGTTCATGCTTGCCTCACCCTATCCAACTCATGAATGGGAAAGAATGGGGCCTACCGCGCATAAGACCGGAAAATCCGCTTGCAGTTCGCCCCACAACTTGGTTTCCTTACCGCTCCAACGGGCGCATATGGCGGAATTGGCAGACGCGCTACTTTGAGGTGGTAGTGGGGTAACCCGTGCAGGTTCAAGTCCTGCTATGCGCACCATAAATCCTCAGGCCGATGAGAACGCTTCTCATCACCGGACAGGTCCCCCAACCCTACGGCACTCACTACATGAGACTCATCCCCTTTCCCCGCCTACTCACAGGCCAGTGCGATGGGGAGGATCACTTGGTCATCATACATGAAGGTTAAGCCTCCAGCCGCGAAGTGGGGAACATCCGCAAGGGTGACCTGCCGCTCTGGGGGAGGTCAGAATCCGTTTCCTTTCCAGCGAAAGCCTGCTTAGATCTGCGCCAGCATGAAGCTAGGGATCTTCAGGGTTTTCTTCGCCGGGGTGTGGCTTGTAAACGGCATGTACTGCAAGGTGCTCGATGGGGTTCCCCGACACCGGTGGATCGTCGCCCGGATCCTCGGAGAGGACCATTCGCTTTTTCTAACACGACTGATCGGGATCGCAGAAATCGCCATGGCAGTCTGGAAGGGGAAACTCTTCGAGACCTCCGCCCACATTGCTTTCGTTCTGCTATGGGCCTATTTGACCACCGTGTTCCTGCTCACCGGTCTCAGCTGACAGCGATCATTGTTTAACATAGACTTGTCCGTCGAGCTTCAAGCCGTTGCTGAATAATTCATAGCCGGCGCTCCAGTTGTTGCCATTGTCGTAACGAAAAGTCAGCGTGGTGCCGCGCTTGACGACAGTTCCACGGTTACCCCCCTGTGCCAACCCGGTCAGATCCGATCCGCTAAAGCCGCTCTGGGCGGTGTCGGAAAACGACCCGTTGGGATAAAACGTGATCGAACGGGATTGAGCCACGTTGATCTTCGCTCCAGCCCCCCCGCCGCCGGCCGATGAAAAATTCTCCGCCGTCCAAGTGCCCACGAGGCCGGCTTCGAGGGAAGATTCCTTGAAGGTGATGCTCTGGGCGACGATTTCAATCGACCGTCCGAACTCCTTGAACCCGGCATCAGTTCCAATGCCCAGCACAGCAATGGCCACATCCTTCCGCTTCACATACATCACCTGGCACAGCAGCTTCCGGCCATTCACTGAACCCTCATAGCTCTCAACCATCGCTTCGTCACCTCCACACCGGGTCTTCTTCGGCTCGCCTGCCGGACGAAATACGGGGCCGAAAAACTGGGCGAGCACCTGCTGCGCAAGCAGAGGTCCCTGTGTAAAGAAGTTGGCCATGTCCGCGGCACTCGGCGTCCCGACCGCCGCGCGCAGAACAAAGTCGTTCTGGCGTCCCTGGGGAAACCCGTCGCAGAACGCGATCCCACCGCTGCTCTGGATCGGCGTGTAAACCCAGTTGTCGAACTTGGCGATCGTGCCCCCTTGCAATTCAAGAACCCGATAAGCCAAAGGATCCTTCTCCGCCGTGCCCTTCGTCCCCGAACCGGGCAGCGCCGCGGTCGGGACAGGTGTGGATGGCCCGGCTGGAGAACCAGGGGCAAGGGGTGATTTCTCAGCCAGGGCGATGGAGCTCGTCAGACCTAGCGCCACGGTCCGAACGACTCTTCTCCAAACTCGATGCCACGGCACAGAAAGGCGCAGCCTCGCACAAGAGAGGGAAAACATGTCTGTACAATAGGACAATGATCGACGCTTTTTCAAGCAATGTGTCCGCACGGCGTGCTGGCGGACTCTAGGCACAAGTGGGGACGGACACCCAGACGACACGAAGGTTTGGGAATAGCTCCCCAAGACAATTCTCGTTCTAGATTTCATTCTGCATTAGGCTCGAAGCTGTTACTTTGCAACTCGGCCGATCGGACATCCCTGATCAAAAGTCCGAAATGAGATCTGACATCAGAAGTTGCCCAGATTCGTCGAGCGGCATGACAGTTGCTAAAGGCATCCCCAAGTAATCAAACTCATGACCTCCTCCGTGCAACTCAATGGGGCCGCTGATAGGACCAGGACTGACGGGCAAACCGCCGCAGGGCTGACCGGGCGACGACTGAGCCAACCCATTGGCTGGAACATCCCAGGATCAACCCTCGTTCTGCTGCTGCTGCTGCTTTTATACGTCGTCTTCCCCAGCCACGCGCAATCTCCACGCGACCTGACGGCGTCCTGGGACTTCGAGCATGGCTGGGTCCGATTCCAAACTCCCTATCAACCCGACACACTCATCTCCCTGGAAGCTGCCTCGCGCTTAACTCCATCGGCCTGGACCTCAGTCGCCCTCACTCATGACGGGCTCGATCGCTACCCGGACCTCAACTCAGCCCACTTGCCTCATCGGTTCTATCGCATCACTCGGTCCCCTCGCCCTCCCGGCCACGACTGGAAGAATCAGCTCCACTTTCCCGACGACGCCTTTCTCTCCGCGGAGACCGAAGGCGGAAGGATGCGCTGGGTCAAATTCGCGATCTTACTGAACGATCCGACTCGAGTGCTCTACCAACACAGCAGGCTCTTTCCCTTCCACTACGACTTCCTGACTCGCCGAGTCGACGCCTTTCGCGGCCTCGATCGTGCCGCTTTCGATAGGATCTCGTTGTTTCGGGAAGGTCAGCAGGTGGTGCTGGGGGCAGTCCTATATCCGCCTGATTGGAACGCCAGGGAATACGGAATCCAGTTGGTTGGGCAGGATTCGTATCCACCCGAGCAGGCCTTGGAATGGCTGGAACTGGTGCGAGCAACCGTGCATCCAGAATCTTCAGCCGTCGCCTTCTATGTTCCCTCTTTCGAGCAACGGACCGCCGCGGAAGCGCATCGACAGCACTTCGTCAGCCGCGGCTTCGAAATTGCCTCGGTGGAACGATGGGTAGAACAGGACCACTGCTATGCTTCTGGCTGGGCGCTGGGAATGCTCAAGTTCTTTCCCGCTTCAGAAATCGATGCGGCTTACGCCGACGGGCGGCTGGGGCCGACCGATATACTGCTGACGGATGGAGTGCCGGCGGAGACACCCCTGGTGGCCGGAATCATTTCCCTCTCACCCTCCACGCCCAACTCCCACACCGCCATCCTCGCAAGCTCCTTCGGGATTCCTTTCGTCTACCTGCCGGAAGCCAGCGAACGGGATCGGGTGCGCAGCCTCGTCGATCAAGAAGTTCTTCTGTCAGCACACTCCGAAGGAGGTCGGTGCGAGGTGCGTGTTCTGTCGTTGGAGGGTAAACTCAGCGCCGACCACCGAGCCGAGCTGCTCGCCCTAAAGGCGTTCGAACCACTCGATTTCAAACCTAAGGAACGCTATGGTCAGTTCAGCGCCTCCACCGAAGCCTTGAAGCCGGCGGACATCCGCTTCTTCGGGGGCAAGGCAGCCAACTACGGCCTGCTGAGGCAATCGATCCCGAATCACAGCCCGGCAGCCATCGCATTCTCTTTCGATTTGTGGGAGGTGTTCATGGACCAGCTGCTAGCCTCCCAGCAGACCTTGCGCCAGGTAATTCAGGGCCGACTCGAGCAATTCACTGAATACCCGCCCAACCTTCCCTCGCTTAAAAGCAATCTCGCAGCCATCCGCATCCTGATCCGCAACGAAGCACGCTTCGCCCCCGAGCAACAGGCAGCGATCACCCAAGCGCTCAGCGTGTTTAATCCCGGAAAGAAGATCCGGTTCCGCAGCTCGACCAACGTCGAGGACAGCGAAAACTTCACCGGGGCCGGACTCTACGACAGCTACAGCGGCTGCCTGTCCGATGATCTGGATGGTGATGGCCAGGGCCCCAGCCAATGCGATGGAATGTGGAGCACCGAGCGCGGCGTGTTCCGCGCGCTTCAGCAGGTTTATGCCAGCTTCTACAATGATAACGCCTTCCTCGAGCGGTTGCGCCATCGCGTCGACGAGTCCAAGGTCGCGATGGGCGTCCTGGTGCATCACTCCTTCCCCGACGAGGAGGAGATGGCCAATGGGGTTGCCTCACTGCACTTCGAATTCAGCCCCTTCTCGACAAACGTCTTCGGAAATCTGGTGAGCCAGATCGGCGCGTTCCCCGTCACCAACCCGGACGGTGATTCGCTTCCGGAGGTGGTCAACGTCAGTCGGTTTAGCAGCTTTTCTTCGGTCCTATTGCGCCAGTCTTCCTCGAAAGTTCCTTTGGGGGCAACGGTGATGGACTGGGATGGAGACTACCAAGGTTTCCTGAATCTCTTCCTCTCAGTTGGACTGCAGTATCGCCAGACGGTTCCAGCCAAGACCAGCTTCTCGCTCGATTTCGAATACAAGAAGGACACCAACCGCACTCTCATCGTCAAACAGGTGCGGCCGCTTCCCCTCCCCGATTCGTCACGAGCGCACGACACCTACCTGGTCGACGAGCCGACCGTTTATCAGGTAGGCCAGGAGGAATTCGGTGATGTTTTCAGCAATCATCGTCTCAAATCGATCTGGCATCTCAGCACCACCAACACCTCACTGGTTCCCCAGCGAGCCAGCGCCCCGATTTACCGGGACGGTTCGGTGGAATATCTCGAAAACCAGTCGAAACAAACCTTGATCGGCCCTCCATCGGTTTGGCCCGCAGGCTCCCACTCCTTTGACGCCAACAACTCGCTGTCGATCGACAAGTGGACCACCGGCGTCGGGGTGGATCAACGACGCTGGCAACTCACCACGGAGCTGACGTTGAAGGTTTTTGGTTCCCATCCTCCCGTTTTAACTCAGCAGGAATTCCCCACACATGTCTGGGTGACGTATGCACTGGGGAAACCCACCATGGATTACGAGGGTAAATTTACCACCACCACTCAGGAGGTTGTCCGACTCAGGCCCGTCGCTCCCCTTCTCCCCAATGCGATCCGACGCGCTCCCGTATTTGTGGCGACCAACGCAGCGAAGGACCGGATTCTCCAAGTGCAGCCCATCTACTACTGGCCCAAGCCTCCCACCGGTATCTCGGCTGGCTATACGGCTCCGCTGGTCCGGTTTGAGCAAACCCAGATCGTTGGCCTCACCTCTCAACCCCTGGTGCTCAAGGACTACTACTCCCAGACTTACCGCCCTGGACATCATAACTTTAGCGAAGAATTCCTGTTTGAGCCCGGCCTTGATCCGCAGGTCGGTCCTGAGTCGTTGGAAGAACTGCGGAAAGGCAACGTCCAACTACTCCATCTCCATTGGCTCGGGGGGGATGAGGTTCAGTGCACAATCCTCGGTTGGGACGGCAAATTCCGACGGTTCTAATTGAGCGTTTCCCACGTCCAGATGTCAGAACCCCAGGTTCCACCGCCCGGGGCACTGGGACACAAAGGCTCAAGTTGTTGTTGCAAGGGTCGATTAGGTATCGGAAGTATATGAGTGTCGAACCTTTGGACCACCGAATCGGCTCGTTGCCGGCGTTGAGAGTCCTCCACCGAATGGCTGGGATTCCGGCCTCCGGGGTTCGATGAAGAAGTTTGTTTTGGAACCAGCGTATCGCACATGAGTAGCGGCGTCATTATCCCACGCAATCTCATCATCTATGGCCTGTGTATTCCCATGGCCATCCTGATGGGTTACCTCCTGACTACCCCCCTGGACTACATGTCCTTGCTCGGCGTAGGCATTGTCACCGCTGCCTTGCTGGTGCCTATCCTACTCCATTGGCATCACACCCTCTTGATTGTCTGCTGGAACTCAGTGCTGAACGCCTTTTTCCTTCCCGGTCAGCCGCGTATGTGGATGGTGCTGACGGCGGCGAGCATCGGCTTTTCGATCCTGGACCGGATCATGGACAAGAGCAAACGGCTCGAGATGACCCCCTGGATCTCCACGCCGCTCATTTTTTTGGCAGTTCTGATTCTCGTGACGGCCAAGCTGCGAGGCGGTCTGGGCTTCGGCTCGATCGGCGGCGGGGTCTTCGGGGGCAGGAAGTATATGGAAGCGCTCATGGCGATCGCGGGCTTCTTCGCGCTGTCGTGGCAGAAAATCCCGCCCCGAAAGGCCATGCTCTTTGCCAGCTTGTTCTTTCTGTCGGGTATCACGAATGTCATCAGTAATCTCGCCTACAGCGGCGGCGCCGCTTTCTACTGGCTGTTCTGGCTCTTCCCGGTCGAGACCGCGGTGATGCAGATCCAATCCGACTTCAGCGTGGACGAGCGATCCTTCTCTCGGTTGACGGGTCTCGCGTTCGCGTGCACCGGCCCCTTCTGCTTCCTGCTGCTTCGACATGGAATTAAGGGAATCTTCGACTTCAGTGAAAGATTCCACTTCTCCCCCATCTCGTTTGTAAAGGGCCTAAGCATCAACCAGCCCTACCGTCCGCTGTTGCTGGTTCTCCTGGTAGGCACAAGTATGTTCGGCGGATTCCGTTCCATGCCCATCATCCTGGGCCTCATTTTCACGACCCAACTGATCCTGGAGCGGCTCTATAAAACCAAGCTGTTCGCAGTCCTGGTGGGGGTGGGCTTAATCTTGTTTGCCTGCGCCCTGCCTTTCACCGAACGGCTGCCGCTGGTGGTCCAGCGGGCGATCAGTTTCCTGCCGGTGAATGTGAATCCCGTCGTCCGATTCGATGCCTGGGCCTCCACCGATTGGCGGGTCCGGATGTGGAATGTCGTTATTGAGCAGATCCCGCAGTTTCTCTGGATCGGCAAGGGCTACGGTGGCAAGGCCTCCGACATGAACCTGATCCGCGAGTCCATGCGGCGGGGATACATCAGCGATTTCGAGGGCTCCTACATCGCCGGCGACTTCCATAGCGGGCCACTGTCGCTCATCCTACCCCTCGGGTTGTTCGGAGTGGCGTTCTTCCTTTGGTTCCTCGTGGTGGCGTTTATGGGGCTCTACCGCAACTACCGATACGGCCCGGCGGAATTGAAGACCGTCAACACGCTCCTATTGGCGTATTTTATCGCCCAGACCATCTTTTTCTTCTTCGTCTACGGCACTTTCACCGGAGGGCTTTTCATGTTCACCGGAGCAATCGGCTTCAGCATTGCCCTGAACGGCGGCATCTGCCACGCCCAGCAACCGGCACCAGCGGCAGCGGTCGCTCAAACCGGACCGACGCCTCGCAAGACGGGTCGAGGGATGCGCTCCCCGGGCGCCTTCGGTGCTCCTGCGTAACCCGTCCGTCCTCTTGCCTTGAACCGGACGAAGCTGCACATCGCCCTCGTGACTGTCGCGGACCTACCCGAGGGTTGGGGCCGCACCGGTCGCCTGCGCACTCTGATCAGCGCCCTCACGGGACTAGGGCACCAAGTCACCGTCTGGAATCAGCACAGCCTCGAAGCCGCCGGCACTACTCAAGTCTCCGGCGAGATGTGCGGAGCCCGCTACGAGTACGTGCTAGGCACCACCGACCGAGATCGGGGCTTCAAGGCCATCGGACTAAAAATCCGAGCCGTACGGGCAATCCTGAAACGCGTTCGAGCAGCGGCTTCCCAAGGGCAGCTCGATCTGGTGATCTTTAACCACCTCGCCTTCTACGACACGTTCCCCATCACTCGCCTGGCACGACGTCTGGGTATACCGACTGTCCAATGCTACGAGGACGAACGCATGGAGCTGGTGGTCACCGAGAACATCAGCCTGTCCCAACGAATCTTCGGATGGAACTCCTGGGCGGCCGACCATTGGTGCTCCGGAATGGCGGATCAGCTCTGGGTCATCTCTTCCTACCTTCAGCAGAAGTACGCCGCGCTGTCCGGCCATCCGGAACGAGTCCACATCGTTCCCACAATCATTGATTGCCAAGCCTGGGCGATGCCGCCAGAACCCAAGAATACGCCTCCCGTCATCCTGTACTCCGGGGGCTTCGGGGAGCATGAAGACATCGAGAAACTGACCGCCGCTCTGGGCATACTCCGCCAGCGGGGAATCCCTTTTCAAATGCGCTTCGTCGGCGCGAATCCCAATCTGCCGCGAGTGCAGAAACTGCAATCCGATGTGCGCGACCTCAAGCTTGAGTCCTGCGTGACCCTGCGTGGGTTCAGCCCCTCCTCCGTGGTGAAAGAGGAGGTGGCCAATGCGAACATCCTGATGAATCTCCGCACCAACTCGGTGTGGAGCAAGTCGGGACTGTCCACCAAGCTCTCCGAATACCTGGCAGCCGGCCGGACTGTCATGACCACGGACATTGGGGACAATGCCCGCTACGTGCAGGACGGGGTCAGCGCGCTGGTCGTGTCCCCTGATGACCCGGCGGACCGAGTGGCCGATCTGCTGGCCAAAGCGATCCAGGATCCCAACCTCCGTGCCACGTTGGCGGCAGGCGCGCGGGAGGCCGCGCTGCGACACTTCCATGTCCCCGTGGTTCAGGAGCACCTGTCCCAACTGCTGGCACAAATGACCCGCCGATAATCCCCTGGCACAGGGGTGATTGGAGGTGGATGAGGTTGGCCGAGCCGCCCTCCGGGGGTGCAGGACAGCGGTAGAGGGCTATCGTCTTTCCTCCAACGATGCGGAAAGACAAGCTGAAGGAAGTCATCACGAGGCGGCCACAGCCCTGAACCCGAAGGGTTCGCAGAGATTAGCCTGGGGTGCTGGCACCCCAGGAATCGTTAAAAAATACGGAGCATCGCGCAGCGATGCCACCGGCCGCTCTGAGTGATTAGTTACCGAAGGGAACGGGTGTAGGCCACTCGCCACTTATCACTCGTCACTACCCCCGAACTCCGGACGGAGGGCGATTACGATTACGATTACGATTACGATTACGACAGTATCATCCCATAAGGACAAAAGCCGTTAGTCGGCTCTTTCAGGATGAACCGTTTACGCGGAAAGGAAGTGAGATCAATATTTGAAGTTGACTACATCGCCTCGGAAAATGGCTTCAAAAGTCGCACCTGCTGTCCCAC
>JAEUHE010000211.1 GCA_016793885.1 Verrucomicrobiales bacterium | reverse complement strand
TAGGCACGCGCCCCGATGCCGAGATTGCTCGCAGTGATTCCAAAGGAAAAACGCTGGCTGGTAAGTGAGCCTTCTCGACTCACTTCCCAGCTGCAATAGCCCGAAGTGCTCACACTAAAACACCCCCACCCACCCACATCGAACTGTTAGCCTCCCATTCGTCTCCAAAAGTAGCCTAGAAATCCAGCCGAGATCCAGAGAGCGACAACCAGCACCCAATGGCTCAGCCAGGGACTCGACTGGAGATCGGCGCATTCCTGACGGAGGATTCGCCCGGACTGGTCGAAGTCGGCTTTCGCCGCATCCCAGGCCTTTGAGCCTTTGACCAACCCGTCGCGAATCTGTTGCGCCGTCTTCTCGGCTTCCACCAGATGGCTCTTGAAACTGCCGAGGATCTTCTCGGCGATGGCGGCTTGATCCCGAATCTGTTTCTGAAGTTCTTGAGTTCGGGCCAAGGTCGTCGACTCATAGGCCTTGATCTGACTGGCGATGCAGTTCTGCTGCTCTCGAAACTCCTTCTGCAAGGATGCCCGAGACGCTTCGATGGTCAGGAGCACCTTTGCGGCGGCCCGGAATTGAGATCGGTTGAGCAGCACCAGTTGGACCGGGAATGAATTCTCATCCCCCTGGCACCAGGCAGCCAAGAGTTTCCGGAGCTGTTTGGCCTCCGCTGGAGAGGCTCCCTCACACAACGCGTCAAAGGCAGTATCATCCATACTTCATTCTCCAAAGTTGAGGTTGGCCTGCGCATCGCTTTCGTCGGGAGCGGCGGTGTTCACTCGCTGTGACTTAGCTTCCAAGGAGAACCCCTCGGGAAGCAACAGTTCGGCGATGGGATCATACTCGAGGAATACCTTCTGCAGTGCCCATTGGATCTCCCCCGCCAGGAGACGCTCCAAATGGTGCATGTCCGGGTGAGAGACTTCGGCGAAGCTTAACGCGCGTTTGGCTTTCATCTCGGCCTTCTCCATGGCCAGAAGCGTGGTCGACGTGATGCCCGGTAGAAGGATCGACTTGGCTCCAAAATCGATGAGTTGCGCCTCGAGCTGCGAAGCGTTGAAAAGATCACCCCGCGCCTTGGTAGGGTTGTGGACGATGACGTAGTCGACTCGATCCCCCGCATAGAGGAACAAGCGGGCGACGTTGTTCATGCTTTCGGTGTCGTCAGTCGGGAACAGAAAGAACGTCAGCCGAATGCCTGCGTCCGCACAAATGTCCAGGATCTGCAATTCTTCCAGGGCACTGAGGATGAGCGCATCGGCCTGGGCGCGAGTGTCGATGACGTGGATGGGGGCGGTCTCCTTCATTACTCGCCGAAACAGGGTGAGTAAGGCTGACTTGCTCTCCTGCCCGTTGCCGAGTTGGTAGGACTTAACGACGTCCCGGTGCCGAGCGGCAAAGGTATGGTGACGGTCGTCGAGATCTGATCCTGTCCAGCTGATGCCGTGGTGATCCAGCCAGGCGGTGCGGAACTCGGTTTCGAAGCTCTTGCCGAGGTTGCCTTTGGATTGAGGGTTGAGATGAATGCGTCGGGTAATTTTCATGTTGCGGTTGGGTCGTTGAGGTTGATGCGAGCGGGATCCACAGAACGAAATCGTCGCGCTGGAGGCATGGCTGCCGCGATCGGTTTTGCTTTCACGGCGTTGACCACCGGAGCCGGCGGCTCCTGCGAGCCAATCGACTCCCAGTGTGTAACCGCCTGGCGTTTCACAAATCGCCGGAAGAACTGGTGCACACCCTGAAACGTGATCGCACAGTCCACTTGATCCGTAAGGTGACATGCAATTTCCTTCCAGGTCATCCGCTGTCGACGAAGACTCCGGATGAGTTCGGTGTGAGGTTCGATCCGACTGTGAAACGCCCGACCGCCGCCCTTGCGGCGGAACGTTTGCGAATAGTTCTCGTTCTCAGATCCCATGCTTTCCAGGTTGCCCGACAAGCCGGGATCCGTGTTACCGAGTAGTTCCAAGGTTAACCCACCGTGGCGAGGAGTTACGCCGATTCCGAATATTACCTTTCGGAAACCACCTTGAGTTGAGCTCGATCGAGTCAGCGTCCGAATGGGGGTTGAAGCGTGTTGAACGCTGTTGAGCGGGAGCGTTGAAGCCCGTTGATCCGCGTTGAGCTTATCAACGCCATTCAACGGACTGCGTCACCTGCCCTACCTCGGGCCGCGCTCCTCAGTGAAATTCTAAGCTCCAGCTTAGGGGTAGGGCGTCTCCACAATAATGAATCCATCCCGCAGCGCCTAGCGCCTTGAATTGAATGCCGATTCTTGAGGCAGAGGGCTGAACACGAATGTATCGAAGTGAGGGATGGCCATACAAATCGGCTCGAGATGAGGACCATGAAGGAGTCAAAAAAAGAATCAAATTGTGTCCATACTACACAAACGCCATCTCGGACTGTGAGAGTCTGTGCTCGTGCAAGCTGTGGTTATGGCTCCGGCTCTTGAACGCGTATGAGATACGCCTCACACGCAATGTTTAGACCTAGACTGCCATCCATAACTCCCGGATGTGGGAACGCAGAAACCAATCAACCAACTATGAATGGCTCTATCAACGAACGGATCACCAGCACATCGCATCGTCCGAACACCGCGCCAAGAGTCGAACTTCTCAGTGTTCATGCTCGCGACCTTCTGAATGTGCGTCGTCTTCAAGGCCGACTAAACGCTCGGCAAACGGCCGCCCTACTCAACTGCAATGAAACCGATATCCCAGTCTTGGTAAATCGGGGTTTGCTGACGCCCTTGGGAAACCCTCCGCCCAACTCCACCAAATACTTCTCGCCGGCAGAGGTTCTGGATCTGGCAGGTGATCCGGAGCGGATGGGAGCAATTTGCAATGCTCTCTATCGACACTGGCAAGACAAGAACGCCGCGAAAACGAAAGGACCTCAACGCCGTTCTCTTCGTGGCGTGGAGAAAGACGCAAACCAGCACGGGAAGTAACCTCTCCAAATCCAGATGCCCCATGCTGACCTCCAGAGCCCAATATCATCTCGGGAACGCCAAGGAGTATTTCGAATCTCACCTTCGGGTCGGGGATTACTACACCGAGGGACAGCGGCTGACCGGCGAATGGATCGGTAAGGGAGCTGAACGCCTCGGGTTGACCGGGGTCCCTACGTCGGAGGAGTTCCTGCGGATGTGCGACAATCTCCATCCTCAGACCGGACAGAAGCTGACCCTACGTCAGAAAACCACCCGCCTAGAGCTCCGGCCTGACGGAGCAGAACGAGAAACCGCCAACCGACGGGTGTTCTATGACTTCACCTTCTCACCGCCCAAGTCGGTCTCCATCGCCGCCCTGGTCCAGAAGGATACCCGGATTATCCAGGCTCACGATGAAGCGATTCGAAGTGCCGTTCATCAACTCGAGTCCTTTGCCGGCACTCGGGTCCGGAAGGCGGGTTCTTGCAACGATCGGCCCACCCAGAATGTCACCGCTGCCCTATTCCGTCACGAAACCTCCCGGGCTATGGATCCGCATCTTCATACCCATTGCATCGTCTTCAAC
>JAEUHE010000210.1 GCA_016793885.1 Verrucomicrobiales bacterium | reverse complement strand
TCCGACCCCTTACTCTTCCTATAGCCTGCGTCCCCTGACGCGGCTCCCTCCAACACGCGATGTAAGCAGTAGCGCTCGTTCCTAAACAGTTAACTCAGCCACCCACTGTCTCTGCGCTCCTGCCTACTTCGCATTCTTGTTAGCCCTGTGCTCATAGGGTGGAGAACTCATACTCCACAGACGCCTTACCCGAACGCGCCCGTACTGGAGAGTAGCGAATGACGCAATTGGTGGAAAAGTAGTCTCCAGCTAATCGGAGATCAAATCGTCCGCTGACCCGCTGAGTGTTGATGAGATCCCCGTAAAAGATGCCATCCCCGTCGATTGCACCGCGAATACGGACATGGAGAGTGTGAACGGAACCCCTCTGACTGGGGAGCGGAGCCAACACAAGAACCGCCGCTTTAGTCGCATCCAGAAGGGGCACCGATTGGCGCCCGCATCCGGTTAGCAGACAGAGCATCCCCAACCCCGCTGCAGCAGCGATGTTCATCAGTCTCGGGCTAGAAACCACTCAGGGACGCGCCGGTATGGACGATCAACCTGAAATCTGGATGCTGTCGGCGCGTTCACTGGAGTAGCTTTGTTCGCCCTTCGTTGGTGATGTGTCCTGCTCATGTCTGGCCGGAGCGTGGTATGTTTGAATGCGCAAGAAAAGCCCGAAGGTAAAGGACCAGAAAGATCAAGTTCAGGGGTATGTGGAATGCTGAGTTCCAATACCACTCTGAGTAGCCTGCACTCCTGCACCACAAGGTATATGCGAGAATGAGTAATGAGCAGACGATATGGATGCCCAAAAGCCCGAGCATACGTTTTCGTCTGCGCCCCCGGAAGGCTGTGGCGAGCAGATAGACAACCGGAATGGCCGCAGAACCCGCGTAGATGATGTAAGCGGGAGCGTCGGTCATGACGGCAACCAGTGGAGGTGAGCCGATACATCGTGGGCAAAACCAGCGGAAACAAGGGTGTCTCGCCAATCGCAGTGGGCACCCTCAATCTCTCGCTCCAGCGCCACCAAACTACCTCTGCTGAGCCTTAAAGTCGCGATCCTAATGCGGTCGAATGAGTCCTCGGTAGCATGAGACATCATCGGCAGAGTTGAGCCACAACGAGTCTTCAGCAAACTGATTGCGGCCGCTCGATCCCCAGGAGCGAACATCAGAGTGACTATCTCCTCGATCTTTGGGTTCATGGCGATGGGCTTTCGAATTTGGGTGAACGACCGAGAACTGAGGCAGAGCCGCCGGGCCAGCCGGCAACCAAAACCTCAGATGTGATAAGCGAAATTCTCACGATCATGAAACCCTTAGCTGGCGGCTGTTGCATCGAGTGAGCTGGTTGGACCGGAAAGTCGTCCGTGAACCGATCATCTCGGACCAATCCCAAGCATAGGAAGGCTCGTCATAGGTTTAGGTCCGCCGAGGATGTAATAGTCTACACTCCATGCAGGATAAAACAGCCAGCGGCATGTCTGATGAACCTGAAGCCACGGAGTCTCATGCTCAGCAACGAAGCTCGGCTTACCCGGAATGTAGAGAAAGGCATCGGATATCCCCCACTCGCTCTGGACGAGTCGAGTCGAGGATCTCGAGAGCGCAAAGTGCATCGCTAAGTAGACGAACACTCCAAGCGCTATCGCAACCCAAGCCCGAACTCTCATTGATGCACTGATGGCCATACGCCTCCGTGATCGGTCCAACGACCTCCCGATGAGGCACCCCGACCTGGGAGGTGACGATCGGCAAGGCCGGTGAAGGTTGAGATGGTCATGTCGGTCTGGGCAAAACTAAGGGCTGGTCGGGGTTGTCCTCGATCGGGCTGGCTAGGCTGCTCGTCGTCCGCCAATCTCATCGAGAAAATCATAAAGCTCTCTCTCCATCTTGGCGACCGCCTCAATCTTGCCATACTTGAACTCTCTGAACGGTTCGTAAAACCGGAACTGCCGCGCAAGCCGGAATGGTCGAAAGACAATCGCCATCGGGTTGAAAGCACGATAGCCGCCGAAGTGACGGAACGCGAGAACGGACAAGCTGCGCCGCCACCGTCCACGGTGCGACCAATTGAGAATAACCGCTCGCTCCCCGAGTCGCGGCAGGATGTGCTCCTCGACGTAGTCATGCCAAATCGGACTGTCCGAATAGACGAACAAAACGTCACGCCCTCGCGAACACCAGCAGCACCAAATCGCGATGTGAAGAGACAGACTGGTGAGCAAGTTAAGCGTGAGCAGAATAATGATGAGCGGAAGAAGGACTATGCACATCAGGATGCCGACCATATCTCCGAACTGTCTCTGTCTTTTTGTGCGCTGATTGCTCATGGCGTGTAGAGCGGCCTAGCGAAACTACTCAGGGACGCGCCGGTATGGACGCTGAACCTGGAACCTTCGTACTGTCGGTGCGTTCACTGGAGTACTCTGGTTGGACATTAGTCTATCTAGACGATGGAAATTCGATGAACTCAACATTGGTTGGCCCGAGTTTCTGAATTTCCTGTTTCAACATCTCCGTAACCAAAATAATCCTCGTGGTCTCCAAAACAAAAATATCTAACCCGGTCCACATAGATTCGGTCATCACGAGCTCCTTACTCCTAGCCCACTTGAAGTCTTTGTTACCGCAAGTCGAACACACCGATTTCAACTCCCTTCCCGGTGGCGGAGCTGACCTCCCATACACGCACAACTCAAAGTACCTGCCCTCCCCATCTGGAAAGAGAGTTGTCCGAACCTCAGTGATAACATCTTCAGGCTCACCGCTGGATGGGATAGGGGCCGGAAGCTTCGAAGACTCCCTCCCAACTTTCCGCAAAGTCACCTCTGCAAAAGCTACCTCGCGGATCTTTAGGGATTCCACTTTTTCACGGACGCGCTCTGTTACAAGAGGCGAGGAGCCCGGCCACAAGAAGTCGTCCTCCGGCCTTGAAGGAATATCGAGAAAGCTCGGAAGGAGCGAACAGTGTGGTTGGACAACATCTTTGCGCACCCCGAGCTGCAGGATCGCTCTGCGAACGGGCTCAGCAATACTGTCAAACTCCTCAATCGTGACAGCCTTCGGATCAGAGAAGGCCTCTCTTAGAGGCGATGGGCATTCATACGGCAACGAATGATCCGCCAGGTAGCGTTGGCCACAAACCTGACAATCCACAAAGGGAAGGTGGTAAGGATGGTCCAGAGATCCGTTTACGAACGACCTTTGGTAGTCGTTAGCGCAACCTGGTTGTGTAAGTTGCCAAAACCTCATAAGCCTTTGGTCCAACGCTCCCGCTGATCCACAGCCTCCCAACCGAAAGCCAACTCGGGCGAAACCGGGACTGTAGGAATGGTGATCATGTCAAAAACTCAGAGGCTAAGGGCTGTTGGATCGAGTGGGCTTGTTGGGCGATCTCTCGGTCAAACCGCTCTACGCCGGCATGCTCGGACAAGTAGGGCGATGCCAATAGCCGAAATTAGAACTCCCACCCCTGCGACTCCAGATATCCAACCAATTATCGCCCCCGGATTGGTGTAGATATAGCCCCCGTCGGGCAGATAAACGACGCTTTGCTTGCCGACAAGGGCCTCAATACCTAGCACAATCTCTAGCCCGGGGAATACGATCCGCGAGCTGAATGCCACGATGCAGATCCCGGCCGCTACGAGCAGCCACGCGATCAGTCTTTTGAAGCCCATCATCACGACACTTGCTCCGTCCAACGTCCAATCGTGAGCGACCGCCGCCGTAAGAGGGCGCTCGCCGAAGAGACCGATGGAATGACTGTGATCATGAGGGAAATCCCGATGCTGGCGGCGGTTCGGTCGACGATCTGTGTTAGGCACGCTCAAAGCGTGAGGTGAGCTATGACTGCATCCCGAAACTCTTCTGTATCGTCGAACGCACGCCAAAGTCCCGCGGGCTCGAGCTGATCCTGCGCGCCCTCAAGTATCCACTGACTGCGGTCCTTGATGACGCGAAGATTCCTACTCTCGTCAGAGAATTCCGCCAGACCAGAATCCATCGAGCCAGCTTCGGCGCGAAGTAATCTGAACCCGGCCGTCGCGAGTGCTGCTGAAATGATCTCCAGATTCCTGAGGGCGTTCATACCGGCCTAAAGAACCCACTGAGCCACAGCCCGCCGACCGAGAGCCAACTCGGGCGACACTCGGGATGCAGGACCGGTGGTCATGTGAAAAACTCGGAGGCTCAGGGCTGTTGGATCGAGTGGCTGGTTCGGCGCAGCGTCATGAAGGTGATGTATTGGGCGGCTCGGATGTCACCGGCGCATCGCGAGTGAGCTTGTGCCAGGAGTGCTTATCGCACTGCGGACATTTCATGAGAGATAAGGTCCGTGGTCGTCCTGCGGCCTTCCAACGAATACCGCCCAGCTCCCAGATCGATCGCGCGAAGCCGCATGAACATCGCATCATCCACGAGCGAGAGTCGGCCTCAATGCTCTCAGCCCACCGGCGAGGCAGAATGCGAACCAAGAAAGTTTGGAGAGGTGACATGAACGCGTAGCACCGCCGAACTAACTACTCAGGGACGCGCCGCTCTGGATGCTCAACCTGAAACCTGGATGCTGTCGGCGCGTTCACTGGAGTAGAATCGTTAGGGCAGACGGTTTTCCCTTTTGTGCGGCGTGCGAAGCAATGCCCACGCAGCAAAAGCTAGTGCTCCGACAGGGATCAAGGCGACGAGATAAAGCGTGATGAAGTGGGTGATGGCAGTCCTCCCCTCGCTTGCGACCATGCCAGGAGCTAGACCATCACGGAGCACCCATGCAAATGGCATGACCAACATCCCGATACCGACTGCCAGTGCCATACATCCGGCTCCCAACATCCGCCTCAACCGCGAGCGTTGCCGCGAACGACCGAGGGACAAGACAAAGCCAACTATCGCCATCACCGGGGCAGTCAGCCAAATCGTCATGGAGACGGCGTCATTCATTTGCCCGCGCGCAAGTGGCCTAACGGCAGAACCGAGCGAAGCGGGCGGTCCCGCACGTCCGCATTGGCAACTGACGTGGCCCGCCCGCGTTCGCTCGAGTGATTTTGTTCGAAGCCGCTACGCGGAGGCCTTCGGCTGGGAGGGTGTCAGAGGATTGCTTCTGAGTCCTGAGTGTCATCCAGATCATTCGCTTCGCAGTTCAAAAGGTAATCTGTCGTAGCAGAGCCCCCGCAGCGACAGGCTCGGGAG
>JAEUHE010000209.1 GCA_016793885.1 Verrucomicrobiales bacterium | reverse complement strand
GCCTCAATGTGAGTTTGTGTGGGTAGAGGGGGTTGGACTCGGGAGATCGAAGGTGAGGTTGGAGGCGACGAGGTAGATCATGGCGACAATGTATTCGACGGTACGGAAGCCGCGGGATTTGCGCTTCACGGTCTGGATGATGCCGTTGAGCGCTTCGGCGGCACCGTTGGTGAGGCGGGTCTTCAGGTATGCCACCACGCCGTCCCAATGGTTCCGGATCGTTTTGGCCGCCCGCTTCATCTCCGGGATTTTCGAACGCCCAACCCACCCGCACCACCATTGGAGATCCCGCTCGGCAACCGCGGCGTCCGGTTCCCTCATGATCTGGCGTAGGGCATCCAGATGATTGAAGGCCTTTCCGGTTTGGAGCTTGCCTGCGCACACCCGGCGCCGGGTGGCACGTTCCTCCTCACTGAGGCGATCCTCTCCCTTGAGCATCGCCCAACGCACTCCCTTAAGTTCTTCGGGAAACTCCCGACGTTCGCGTCGCCGGACTTGATCCAGGGCGGTGCTGACCAACTGCACCACGTGGAAGTAGTCAAAGACCAACAAGGCCCCGGCGAACTGCTCCGAGATCCCTTTGATGTACGCCGGGCTCATGTCCGAGCAGATCGTCCGGATTTGGTCGGGCGACAGACCCCGACGGCGCAGATGGTCCGCGAATTTTCCCAAGGTCTGGGAATCTCGCCCCTCAACGGCGAGCAGGACCCGGCTGGGACGCCCGTCCTGCTTGGGTTCGCTGATGATCGTCAGGTAGTTCTGTCCCCGTGCGCGGCAAACCTCGTCGACGCTGATCACCTTCACCGAACCCAACTCCAATTGCTGGTGGGCGCGTTCCACGTGGTGGAGCAGGACGGTCCAGACTCGCTGCGGGTATTCTCCGATGACCCGGGCCACCTCGGCGGCGGTCATGCCACTCTGGGCCAGGAGCACGATCATCGATTCCAGGAACAGGGAGAACCCGCTCTGGGGCCGGGCCCAGGGCACTTCGACGCGTTTGACACCCCCTGCTGGTCCTCCGTCGACCCGCGGCACGTGCGCGTTCACGTAGCACTCGAACTGGAAGAAGTTGAGGTGTCGCCAGGAGCGTGGCTCGCTGTCGTACACCGAGCAGGGTTGGCCGGTCTCCGGATGGGGGAAACGGCTTCCAGGAGGGAAATCCAGGTCGATGTTGAGCCGCTTGAGATCCTTGTCGAAGCGCACCTCGGTGACCTTCCACGGAGTCCCGGCAATCCCCAGGGCGATGGCGAACACGTCCTTCTGATCCATGGCGCCAAAGGTTGCGGGAGACCCGCCGAAATCTCCAGCAGCCACCTCATCAAACATGTTTCGTCGCCAGCGCCGGGTGACCCACTGGAGAAGCCCCTCAAAGGGCAGTGCCCAGGGGCTTCTCCAGTGGGCCACCCGGGGCGGAACCTCGCCTCGAAGCTACGAACGGCCGAAGGAAACCGCCTCCTTACACCCACACAAATCCATCCGGAGCCCAAATTCGACTCGCCGTACTGCGCTTGCGCGTGACAGCCAATACGGATTCATTTGGCTTTGCCAAAGGTGCGTTTGCCCCTCAAAAGCAAGGTGCAGACGAACCAGACGTTGAGGACTGGTTCGTCCTAACCTTGGGGTGGCCTATCACTCGCACTCCGTCGGACGTCAGGCTCTATCGTCACCTGCACAGTCCTGGCCAATCGCGTCGCCTGGTGTCGCTCGTCAAAGCACCGCCTGCAACGGCGAGCAGATTGCGCAAGGAGGCGATGCCAGACGAGAAAGATTTCCCATCCGCGACCGAGTCAGAAATCAAAGCTGCCCTCAAAGCAATGGCCGGCACCGCCATCGATCACGTCGTGGTCTATGATGTGGGACAGGGCGCGGCCGTTGGGCTGTGCGACGCAGCTGGTGCGGTACTTTTGTACAATGATTTCGGCGGTGGCGTCCTCGGAAACACGCGCACCTATCCCAGTGGGCTGAAGCAATTCTGCTTCAATCACGCGCCGCCGATCATTCTCTCACATTGGGATTGGGATCATTGGAAATCGGAGAACGTGGATACGCGCGCCCAGTCCCGCGTGTGGCTCGCACCGCAGCAGAAGGTCGGCAGTGTTCACACTACGTTTATGCACCGTATCAAGGCCGCCGGCGGCTCGCTTGTCCTCTGGCCCGCAGCACCGGCTGCACCCACAAGCGTTTCAGTGGGTCCATTGCAAATCGAACGATGCACAGGCGCGAACCGCAACAATTCGGGACTGGCCTTGATTCTACACGAAAAGACCGATGCGACAGGTGTGAAGATGCTATTCCCAGGTGATGCACGTTACGACTTTATTCCTAGCCACAAGGGTAGCTTCGCTTCTTTGATGGTGCCCCACCATGGCGGCGACATGGGCCGGCGATGGGCACCTGCTAAGCCTTCCAGTGGCCATACACGAGCAGTCTACTCCTTCGGACGTCGCAATACATTTGGCCATCCACGAAGGGTGACGCGCCAAGATCACGACAGCGCGGGTTGGGACGATGCGGATCTTCACGGAAGGATCAGCCCAAACGATGTACGGAAAACAACTGTGCGATTGAAGGCCGGTGGCCTCGGGCACGTGCAACTCACTTGGACAACGAGCCACTCCTTGCTGGGCAAGGCGTGCAATGCGATGCCATGTGGAACTCATCCCGTCTGCCAGCTCGAACCGCATCAATCCTAAATCAAAACTTGCAGTCAACCTAGCAGCTCGGGGAGGTATGCCGACACCAGAATCCGGGTCAACTGCTCCCCACGACTTGATAGTGCATCGATCCACTCGTCCGACATAGCTGCAAAGTCGGTCGGATATTCGATGACTTTCTCCCGCGGCACAAGCACCGAAGGCCTCCACGGTAGCGAAGAATCCTGCTGGCCGAGGTAGGGCATAGCGAATCCGCGCAGTCGGCCCGTCTCCTTAAGGCTGTGCAGATGATGCATCGCTGTGTCCTGGACCCGTCGGTGCACCACCTCAAATCCCCGTTTTAGTCGCATCCCAAAGCCGAGCGGTACTCCCAGACCAGCTTCTTGGCCCTGCCCGGCGTTGCAAGAAATTATGTAGTCGCAGGGAAACGTATGCAGGCTGACCCTCGGGTCGCGTCCCGGTTCCAGCACTTGAACTCCAAGGTTATCATACACGCCACCATCGGTAAGCAGCACGCGGGTCGAATTCTGGACGCCCCCTTTCCGAAACAGGAGTGTCTTGTCAAATGCCGGCAACAATATGGGATAAGCTGCCGAGGCGGCTACCGCGAGGGAAAGTGGAGTGTCGTTTTCAACCATTTCCCCATGACGCCAGTTCCCTGACTTTCCGTTACCAAATCGAAAGGCGGTCCCCGTACGCAGCTCACACGCTCCGATGACGACCTCCAGTGCATTCCGGCGGGGCGACGAGAGGCTCAAGTTGGGGTAGACGTTCTTCCTTAACACGTTCTCGAAGGCGTGAGTACGGGACCAAAATCGTGTTAGCCGCGGCTCCCGTTTGGTGAAGTATCCGATCCAGTCCTGGGCGTGAGCGCAAATACCCACACCCAATCCAATCACCAAATTCCGAGGTTTCAGTAGTTCCAGCGCTATCTGGCTGTGAAATCCCGCCCGGAGAAAAACGCGAATCTTGGCCTCAAACTCCTCAAAGGATACCCCCGGGGAATAGGCGTAGTACGCTCCGATCACGGACCCACCAGATATCGTTGAAAGCACTCCGACCCTCTCAAGCAATTCGAGATCGTCTAAAGCACGGAGACAGCCGAGGTGAAAAGCCATCGCACGAGAGCCCCCACCCGATAGGGCAAGGCCGATCATACGATGGGTGCCCTCAAGGTGACTTGGCTGGAGCCTACCTCCACGTAGTCGCGGGTTTCCGTCAGCGCGCGGCTCTCGTATACATATATGCCAGCGGTCGGCACCGATCCGCTGCGACCGTAAATGAGCATCAACGCCCGCCTCTGATTATCCCCCATGGCCGATACCAGTTTTGCCATTCCTTGGATATCGGTTCCGCTTTGATGTGACACCATATCGGGATGAGTGTGCCAAAACCCGATGAAGCCGGATGTGCCGTGGCTCATGGCAAGCCGACGATTGTGCTCGAGCGTTGTACCTGCCACACCGCATCGAAAGTGCCCCGGATCGTGTTGACTGTCCGAGGGAGGCCCAGAGATGTCGAAAATCCAAATCACCCCTACCGCATCGTCCCACAGTCCCCATAGGATACCGCCGGTTTCATGCGCGGGCGTGCGCAATCGGTTGTTCTGACGCACCCAGGCGCGGGCTTCGCGGCCCAGCTTTCTGGCGATACGTACCCGGTAGATCCCAACAACAAATTCATCCACCTCATCTAAAGTTACGACCTCAATGCCAGGCCGTTTTGATGCCGGGGAACCGAAGGCCATGGCCACCCCATTTCCGGTACTCAGCCCATGCGCGCAAGCGAGATTCAGCGAGCTGGCAGCAATAATGGAGGCGTCGGCCGTCGAACCGGAAAAAGTTGGATCTGAGCAGCCTGGTTCGGGTTGAAACAGTGCTCGATTGGCCTCCGGGTCGTAGAATGCCTCGGAGAATTCCGCTCGGCTACCACTGGGTGTCAATCGGTACTTTAAGCGCACATAAGCGTCCCACGGCCCGAGGCTTGAGTTGCGCGGCACTACTGCACACAGCCCGTACTGTGCCGTCGCATCTGTGACCATCGAGACCAGCGGAGGGGTCTGGCCTCCGAGTACGCGCCAATCACGCTCCCACTTCATTTGAGTGAGGTGCGACGCGGTGCAATCGAGCACGACATCGTAAGCCGTGAACCGCGCAGGATCGCAAGTGACGAAACCATGCGCGTCCTCGTGGAAAGTCCGCACGAGCAGGCCCGGCGCTCCGACGGCTCGGAGGCGGCCAGCAAGCGCCGTCGCCTTGCTGGCCCCGATGTCACCAAGGGAAAAATTCTGCCGTGCGAGTAACCCCGGCTGGACGATCCCATTGTCCACCAAGTCCACTACAGCCGCGCCCGCACGAGCAATCAACTCCGCCGCCCAAGAGCCGAGCGCGCCACAGCCGAGAACAAGGGCGCGCTTGCCAAGGAACCATGCGAGCTTGCTCGCTGCGTCGCGCCTCACCACGATTTCCTTCCTATCCTCCATAACGCGGCACCAGCTAATCTTCGTAGCCTCGAAGAGTTCGAATAATACATCCGCCATCTTCTGACGCAATTCCCGCAACCTCTCAGTGTCGCCATCTTCGTCCAGCACGGTCCGGAGGTCCCCAGCCGCGGTCGCATCAGCACACCACACGGCGATGTGCAGCCGCGGTGTCCCATCGACCGCCCGGCGCATCGGCAATCCGATCACCAGATAGACCGGTTCGCCCTCAGGCGACACCAAGGCGGCCATCCCTAGATGCCAAAGAATGCTGGCACGGCTAAAGCCTTGCTTGACCAGCGCCGAAAACAGCCCTCCTCCATGGGTGGGGAACTCCATCGGCAAGGCGTCGGGTAGCATGATCGCCAACGCAATACGTTGCCCATCCGGCAATCCCTCGAACGTGCCCCGCCAGCCGACGACCTCCATGCGATTTGGGCACTCAGTCAACTCGGCAAACCCGAGCCAGCTTTGCCCAACTGGAACCGGAACGTTCGCCCGGATGACGAAGGTCACCTGCGAGAAATCGGTGGCATGGTGAGGCGGCTCCAGAGGACCATCGACCGGGTCCATATCGTTGATCGCTGCTCGGTCGAGCCAGAGCTTTAGCCGGTCAAAAAATCCGTAGAGCCCGTCGGCAGGATTCCATTCCAAACTCGTCTGATACAGGCAAATCACCTTTGCCCACACGACATGGGGGAAGCGCGCAAAGCGCTGATGGCGCACCATCAAGACCGGCTGGTCGAAGGGGAAGCCGCTCGGAACGAGGAGAACGAACTCTTCGCGCTCGCGAAACTGGAGCCCTCCGACGCGGGTCTCCATGAGCCCGATCCGGATGGAGATCCCTACGACCAAAGGCTTCGATTCCTCCACCGCGTCGTGAGTGAAGTTGAAGCAACCGTCGCTAACCTCTCGCAACCGCTCCAACTCGCGGATAGCCCGTTGCTGGCCTTGCGTCATGCTATTTGTCACCGAATGCGGTGTGAACCGCAGGAGGCTGAGTCGCACCCCGAGCTGAGGCTACTGCCCGCCCAAGAGCCGCCGCTCCAGTCGCCTTCGTGCGCTTGTCATCAAGCTTGCATCCAAGCTCGTCGACCGTGAACACCAAGGGTGCCGGACTCTTCTTACTCGGGTACTCATGCGTGCAAATGAAGTGCCCAGCCTTCACAACAGCTTCGTAAGCTTCGCGCGCCTTAAGGTGAGGCGGAAGGTCTCCATGGCCATCGGTGAAGTCCGAATGCGCGCTGGCAACGATGTATCCGGAGTCTGGGCGGGCATACTTCTCGAAGAAATCCATGATATCTTGCTTGAAGTTCTCGTCGTCCCGTCCCTCGTCCCTCCAGTACATCACGGCCTTGGAGCAGTGGTGAGAGGAGAGCATCACGTCCCAGTAGAGGTATGGCACATTGTCGGGATGGGCCTCCGTCTCCTCAAAGATGCGCTTGATAGTCGGATACTCCCGGTCGCCGAAGAAGAAGAACTGGCCACATTTCTCCCCATCGAACAACGCGATGTTGAGCGCGAGGCTGGTGTTGTTCTTGTTCGCCGCCTGGTCATCCGTGAATGGAGCGTGGATAAACGCGCAGAAATCCTGCGGGTAAGATACCCCATCAATTACGCGGACCATTTCGCCGGGTCGTGACTTGAACTCCGGCGGGATATCCTTGTATTTGTCCTCAGACAGAAGGTCGTCGTGACCGATAATCCGCAGACGGTTCCCTGACTGGACGTTGGTGGGGTTTGCAAGAATTGCCTTGCGGCGCCGATGTGCTTCGGTTCGAAACGCCTTGGCGTCCTCGCAGAGCGTCTCTTCATTGTCCTGATCGCGGAATATCTTCGGGGTATGCCAAATCTCGCCGATATCCACCCGCCGATTCAGCTCGGCGAAGCCCTGAACGTGGTCTCGGTCGGGATGGGTCAGGATGAACAGCGAGAGATACGGCCGACCGTTGCGCTTCGGCAGCGTTTTCACAAGGTGGTCGATGATCGGCCACTCGGGCTCCTCGGGGTCATCGGCCTTCGCTAGATGGCGGATATCGATCTGCACGATGATGCTGCCCGGTTTCACGATCAACGTGGTTGAATCGCCAGTACCTACGTCCCAATAAAGCGCAGCTTTCTTGGACGGAAGTTTGAACTCGTCGCTCATTACGGAATTGGGTTAGTTCTTGGGTAGGTTTGGGAGCACTTCAGCGGGAAACACCTCGATGTCGTGCCTCGACGCCGCTCACGGGAACTGCACGACAATCCAAGTCACCGGGCAATCACCGATCAAACGCACCGAGACCGGGTCGCACGGTGCATGCCAACGTTCAAATGTTTCGTAATGACCTGATTAGAAATGATTTAAGTAGAATTAATCGGATCAGAGTGGGACTGAATTGAGTCAAGGTGACTCAATAGTATTTCCGCATACCACCGGTGGTGGCACAAACCAAACTACCCCACAATATGTTGCGATATCCGATTCGTTAAACAGTGAAGCATGGCAACACGTCGTTCGCTTGTTCATCGGTGTAACGCGGACTGGCGGGGAAAGGGAGGGGTTCACGCAAGGTTTGCCTGCCCATTGAATTCGTGAACTTTGAGAAGAGCAGCGAATCGCCAGCGTACGCCCCTCATAGTTGCAAAATGTGGACACCAAAATGGACACCCAACCGATAGCCCCGGGTTATCCCGGATACGCGGAGTGTAGGCTTGAATCCCCCAACAGATCGGTCATATTCACCTGGGCACAAGACAGTTAGGAGTCCGAACCCGACCACCGGCTCCAGTTCCCGACGGTCCCGATCACGGCGGCTTCTGAATCGCCGGATCCGTAACGGACACCAAAACGGACACCAAAAACACCGCTCCGCCACTACGTCAGAAGGCGGAGGCGAGCCCTGTCACCGCTCGCTCACGGTTCGGGTTTCGGCCGAGTTACGATGCGTTCTGGAAAGGCGAGCGATCGGTTGCCTTGGGAAACCGTTCCTTCGAGGAGCCGTTCATGAACCCGGTGCCGGTCGATGGACGCCACTGTCGCCTCCACGACCCGCCTGCGGGGACTGTCGTAGGTTCCCGTCCGATCCATTTCAGCCCGTGCCCCCCGTGATCCCCGCGATCTCCGGATGGGAGCGGCGTTGCGGTGGACATGGATCCGCCTCGCCACCGCGCTGGTGTTGGATCAGGCTCCCCGCGTGCCCGCCGGCATTTCCCAGCGAATCGGTGTCATGGATTCCAGCGACCCCAAAGCCGCCGAGGATCTGTTGCCGCTGGTATATCAGGAATTGCGCCGGATGGCGGCACAGCGGCTGGCAGGCGAGCAACGTCAACACACCCTGCAGCCCACCGCCCTGGTCCACGAGGCCTGGCTGAGGATGTGCGGATCGGAACAGCGTCAGTGGAACGATCGGCAGCATTTCTTCGCATCCGCCGTCGAGGCGATGCGCCGGATTCTTGTCGACGCAGCGCGGCGGCGATTGGCTGCGAAACGGGGCGGCGGCGCGGATCGCGTCGATGCGGACGAACTGGAGATGGCCGCCCCGGCACCGGACGAACAACTGCTCGTCGTGAATGAAGCCCTGGAAAAGTTTGCCCGGGTCGACGCCCGGAAGGCCGAACTGGTCAAGTTGCGCTATTTCGCCGGAATGAGTTTCGAGGATGCGGCGACCACGCTCGGCATTGCCGTCCCGACCGCGAAACAATGGTGGGCCTATGCCCGGGCATGGCTGCGCGTGGAGATGGCCCGGGCGAATCAGGAGGCGCAACCGGCCGCAAGGAGCCGCGAGCAGCTCATGGAGTGACTGGATCGTCCCCCAGGCGATGCGGTGTCGTCGTCATCGCGCGGACCGGGAGCAGCCTTCCGCAGAATTGCATGGCCGTCGATCCAAGGAAGGGACACCTCCAGAAACGGCCGATTCAGGAAAAGGGGGGGTGGCCGTCCCCGATCAGGAAGAATCTTCAATTTTCCCCCATACCTTTTGCCGATGAAATGCGCTTCCCAGGGTGAATGCAGGTTCGTACCGACCCCGCGACGGCGATGAATGCGAATACGGATCGTGAAACGGAAATCTTCGAGGAGGCTGTCCAACGCGAAGGAAGGGAGCGTGCCGCCTATCTCGATGGCGCGTGCCAGGGCGACCCCGATCTGCGGCGGCGTATGGACGAATTGCTGGCGGCGCATGAGGCTCCCGGCGAAACCCTGAACACCACCATTCTCGCGGCAGGTGGCCAGCCAGGATTCACCCCTTTCGAACCACCCGACGAGTCCGTGGGACAGACGCTGGGGCGCTACAAGCTGCTCGAGCGGATTGGCGAAGGTGGGTGCGGCGTGGTGTATGTCGCCGAGCAGACCGAACCGGTGCGGCGACGGGTGGCGCTCAAGGTCATCAAGCTGGGTATGGACACCCAGCAAGTGGTCGCCCGCTTCGAGGCCGAGCGCCAGGCGCTGGCCATGATGGACCATCCCAATATCGCCAAGGTGCTCGATGCCGGCACCACCGAGCTGGGGCGCCCGTACTTCGTCATGGAACTGGTCCGGGGCGTCCGCATCACCGACTTCTGCGACCAGGCCAACCTCAGCACCAAGGACCGGTTGGAACTGTTCATCAAGGTCTGCCAGGCCATCCAGCATGCCCATCAGAAGGGCATCATCCACCGCGACATCAAGCCGTCGAACATCCTGGTCACGCTCCATGACGGAGTGCCCGTGCCCAAGGTCATCGACTTCGGCATCGCCAAGGCCACCGAGGGCAAGCTGACCGACGCCACGGTCTATACCCAGTTACACCAGTTCATCGGCACGCCGGCGTACATGAGTCCGGAGCAGGCGGAGATGAGCGGACTGGACATCGACACGCGCAGCGACATCTACAGCCTGGGAGTGCTGCTCTACGAACTGCTGGCGGGCAGCCCCCCGTTCGATCCCCGGGAGCTGATGTCGCAGGGTATTGATGCGATGCGCCGGACGATCCGCGAGAAGGAACCGCAACGCCCGAGCACGCGTCTGGCGACCCTGGGAGGAGACCAGCTCACCACCGCGGCCCGACGTCGTTCCGCCGACACCGCAAAGCTGCTGCACCAACTCCAGGGTGACCTGGACTGGATCGTGATGAAGTGCCTGGAGAAGGACCGCCAGCGCCGTTACGACACGGCCAACGGGTTGGCGGCGGAGATCCGGCGATATCTGGACAACGAGCCGGTGACGGCGCGCCCGCCGTCTACCGTCTACCGCTTCCAGAAGGCGTTTCGACGGAACAAGGTTGCGTTTGCCGCGGCGACCGCCGTCACCGCTGCCCTGTTGCTGGGAGTGGTCGTCAGCACCTGGCAGGCGGTGCGGGCGACCCGGGCGAAGCAGCGGGCGTTGGAGGCCGAAGCCCACGCCACCGAGCAGCGGGACAAGGCGAACGCCAGTGAAGACAAGGCGCTGCTCGCACAGGCTGGCGAAAGCAGACTGCGCAAGCAGGCGGAGGCTTCCGAACTTGCCGCGCGCCAGCGGGCGTACGCCTCCGACATGAACGTGGCCCGCCACGCCCTTGCCGAAAACAACCTGGGCCGTGCGCTGGACCTGTTGAATCGACAGCGCCCACAACCCGGCCAGAGGGACCTGCGGGGTTGGGAATGGCGTTATCTCTGGAAACAAACCCGCAGCGATGCCGTGTTCACGCTGTGCCAGGAGCCCGCCGGAGTCGCTTCGCTGGCCGCCTCGCCCGACGGGCACTGGTTGGCCGTGGGTTCGCATCATCCATTCGGGCTGAAGGTATGGGATTTGCGGACACGGCAGGAGCTTTTCCGTCTGGCGAAGAACGAAGCCTACGTTCGCGCGGCGTTCTCCCCCGTCGAACCGATACTGGCCTTCACGGGTACGTCCTACCTGGTTGACAACCAGCAACGGTTCACGCTGCGGCTATGGAACTACGCGACGCAAGGGATGGTGGCTGAAGTCCCCCTGGACAACGACTGCCTCGGTCTCGCGTTTGCCCAGGATGGTCGCACCCTGGTGACCTCCACCGCTCAGGGACACATCACGCTCTGGCAGGTACCCACGGGGAGCAAGCTGGCCAGCTTTCCATCGGAACAAGCGGGAGGCAGCCTCACTCGCGGATTCGCCGCGGCACCCGACTTGAGTGTTGCGGCCTATGCGCTGTCCGGAGGACGGATTCGTGTCATGGATCTGCGCAGTGGAAATGAACTCTGGACCACCCGGGCTGCGAAGGAGTTTGTGACCACACTGGCGTTTTCGCCCGACGGCAAAACCCTCGCGTCCGGCGCCGGCTACACGGAATCGGAAATTCGCCTGTGGGAGGTCGCCACCGGAAAACAATTCGGGCAACTGGACGGCCACGGCTCCTGGGTGGGGAGTTTGGTGTTCTGGCCGGATGGCCGGAAACTAGCCTCCAGCAGCGCCGACCAATCCGTTCGCATCTGGGACGTCGCGAGCCATAGGGCGCTCGACGTCATGCGGGGTCACCGGTTGGAGGTGTGGCGTCTCACCCTGTTGCCCGACGGAAAGACGCTGGTGAGCGGAGGCAAGGACGGCACCGTCAACGTATGGGACACCTCGGTCACGCACGCCCGGCCGTCGCGGACCACGCTCCCGGCGACGCAGGTCGTCAACTCGACTTTCGCGGACGACAGCCGTTCGATTCTGACGCTGAACCGGGCCGGCGAGGTGACGCAGTGGGCGGGCGCCGATTATCAACTCGCGACGCCGCTGCTGGAACTAGGGGAGATGATCCTTACGTCCTGCTTTTCCGAGGATGGCCGTCGGCTGGCGGCCCACTGGACGAATGGGACGGTGCAGATTTGGGACCTGACCCAGCGGATCCTGCGGCATCGTTTCACCGCCGCGCCGGGAATGGTCTGGTCGAGGGCGTCGGGCCAGGAGGCATTTGTTCCCGGGGGCCAGAAGCTGGTCACCTGGTCCGCGCACAACAATCTGATGCACCAGTGGGATCTTACCAGTGGCGTGGACGAACAGTCGTGGCAGGCGCCGCTGGCCGCCAATTCGTTCGCGCTTTCACCGGACGGCCGGCAGTGCCTCGCCTTTGGCTGGGAGGGAAACTTCGTGCTTCGCAACCTGTTCGAGAGAAGTCAGCGCACTCTGGACTTGGACTTCCTCGAACCGGACATGGGCAGCTATTCGCCGGATGGGTCCCTTTTCGCCACGGCTAGCAGTCAGGGTTTCGGCAAAGTCTGGAACACTGAGACCTGGCAGCCGGTGGCGACACTGGGCGGCTTTCTCAAGGGCGCCCATGCCCTGGCCTTTTCAGCGGACGGCAAGCGACTGGCCATCAGCGGCGGTGATCACGAAGCGGTGAAACTCTGGGACACGGAAAGCTGGCAGGACGTGTTTACCCTGGAGGCCGATGGCACCGGCTACATGGGCGTTTGGTTTTCTCCCGATGGAAACTCGATCACCTGGGGAAACCAAAGTGGCGTGGTGCACTTCTGGCGAGCGCCGTCCTGGGAGGAAATCGCGGCAGCCGAGGCGAAAGAAAAGGCAGAAGGCAGACAGCCTTGACCTCCGCTCGCGAAAAAGCCCTGTTTGTGCTGGCGCTGGAGAAGGCACCTGGCGAGCGCGACCCGTTCCTCGACCGCGAGTGCGGCGGAGACAAGGCCCTCCGCGCCCGCCTCGACGCCCTGCTGGCCGCACACGATCAGCCCGAAACATTGCTGGCCACCGAAGCCCTCCACCTCCGCGACGACGCTTCGGCGAGACAAACTCGCCCCAGTCTGGACATCGAGTTCACCGCTGAACTACCCGACGAGGCGGTGGGCCAGACGCTCGGACAACGGCCGAGTGCTTCGCGAAGCGTCCGGGAGTGCGGTGGTCCTCCACTGCTTTTCCCATGCAGGTTGCGCGCGTCGGCACCGCAGAATCCCAACGGGATTCCGCTGGGGGAATCTCGCAAATCAGGGGTGATCCAATGGATCGCTCAAACCAACGTGAAACCGAAACAGGCATTGACGCGCTGGACCAAGGCGCGTCGCCGCACCGCGCCAACACTGCCCCGCCGGCGATACAACCGCTCCTTCTCCACCAGATACATCAGGTCGCACTTCACCAGCGTCTCCCAATCGAGGCCATCCGCGCCGTTGAGCATCACTTCGTTCTCGCGCGCCAAACGGCTCGCCTTCTGGCTGGTACCAATCAGCACATTGACCAGCGGCGCGCGGGCGACGCGGTCCGGATGGCTGACGATGATCGCCGGGTGCGGTCCGGCTTCGGCGAAGTCGCACGTCCAGATGTCCCACTGTTTCATTCGGCCTCGACCTTCAAGGTGGAAGCCTTGGCCGTGCGACGTTCAGCCCGGTTGTCGGCCTTGGAGTAGAGATGGCGCAACGAGCCGGGCGGAAAAGAACCCGCCGCCAGGGACTTTTCCTCGGCGTCCAGAATCCGCAGGCCGGCACGGACGACTTCGCTGGAGTTGTTGTAGCGCCCGCTGGCAACCAGGCGCGCGATCAGTTCTTCAAAGTGCTTGGTCAACGCGATGTTCATCGCAAACACTTTGGAATAGATGCTATCTATTGTCAAAAGTCAGCCTGAGACCAGCGGCACTTGAAACCACGAATCGGAGTGCCGCCACCCAGAGGTTTGAATCCGCGATGAAGTTGTCGCCCGACAATCTGGAGATTGGCTATTGGGTGGCCATCGAAGCGGCCGGAACCGCAAAGGATGCCCAGCGCGCCTGGGCCGCGTTTCCGCAGACGGCCCGCGGCGATGCCGTGACCTCGGCCACGGCCTTCGGCTCCTTTCTCCACCAGAGCCAGATCTGCTTTGCGATCAACCGCCATCTCGTCCACGAATTGATCGCAAACGCCTACGGCGAGAAGCTTGCGCAACGGGCTCGAAACCTCCACGTCGGTGCCCCCGGCAGGAGCCGGGTGCACCTGGGGCCGATCATCAATGAACAACAGGCGGCGAGAGCCGAACGAATCCTGAAAACCAGTGTCGACGCAGGAGCCCGGGTGACCGCCGGTGGCACCCGGGAGGTACGGTTCTTCCAACC
>JAEUHE010000208.1 GCA_016793885.1 Verrucomicrobiales bacterium | reverse complement strand
GGGATAAGTGACAAGTTTAAACCAGGACTTGACCTCGTCCGTGTCGAACGGTGACCCCGAGCGCAGTGGTGGTTACCCTCACCTTTCCCTCGTTCGCCCGCCCTATGGGCCGAGACGGCCCACACTACATTGATAGCGACGTCCGTCCCCGGAAGTTCTCCCGGCTCCCGAGCGCAGCGGGCGATACCTGAACCGAATTCAACCCGCTCGGTCCAGGCAATCGATGACCGTTTTGAGATGAAGGAAGAGCAGACCCAGATTCTCAGGAGCGTCCTCCGGATTCTCTTCGTAACCTTCCATCAACGCTTCGAGGACAGCGCCGAGCAAAGGGCCCTGAGGATAGGTCTTGATCAGGTTGGAGCAGACCGAAAGAAAGTCCACGTCCTCCTCATCTTCCATGTCATCCAGGAGCGCAAAATTGAGCTGTTCGGCCTCCTCCAATTCCTCGGGCTCCACTTGACGCAGTGGAAGCCGGGATCGGCTCATGACCTTGATCACCGAATAGCCGATCATGATCAAGAGCCCCTGTTCATCAGGGGGAAGCAACTGCTCATCCATCGCGAGGAGATAGGCGCAAACCGCCGGCTGCTCATCGAAGGCCTCCTGAAAGCGAGCCTCGCCTTGGTCGGCAGGAGTAGAAATCACCTCTTCCCAGACCTCAGAAACCACTTCCTTGGGGATCGTGTTCATAGTTGGCTAGCTCTCGATCACGTTAATCTCAACCGGCTCGACACTCACACCCTGCTTTTCCAACCAGGCCACCGCACTCTTGATGGTCGCCGAGGCCCCTTCCATCTCCAAACAGACAATCCCAATGTCCTCCGTCACGCTGGCCTGACGGATGTTGGTCACCACTTCAAACTTGTGCACCAACTCCCACATCACGGGGCGCGTGATCAGCCGCGGTGGGTAGGTCAGCCAAAACCGACGCTTCTCCTCGCGTCTGGCCGCAGCCGGACGAGCGCCGGAGGACTTCCGTTTCTTTTGTGCCATGGTAGGTAGGAGCTGGAGGTGAACGATGAGGTGAAAGGATGCCCAGGGCCTATCCTCCGGCGATCGCCGGAATGATGCTGACCTCGTCCCCGTCCTTGATGGCGGTATCCTGGTTTTGGAGAAACCGGATGTCCTCTTCATTGACGTAGACATTCACAAACCGACGGACACCGCCGGTTTCATCAATCAGCCGCTCTTTGATCCCGGGAAACTTCCCCTGCAACTCGGAGATGGCCCCGCCGATGGTGCCGGATTGGACCTCGATAATCTCCTCGTTGTTGGTCAGTTTGCGCAGAGGCGTTGGAATGCGAACTTTGACTGGCATAAGCTTCGGATTAAATGGTGGCAGGTGTGGAGGATTCTTCAGCGGTCAGCAAAGACTCAAATTCCCTCAAGCTGGGCCGAATTTCACGCGGAGCCCCCGTGTGGCCAATGACCGCATCGAGAGTCTTCAAACCGTTTCCAGTAACACACAAGACAACGGAATCCTTCGCCGGAATACGGCCCGAAGCAATGAGTTTCTTTGCCACCCCGACGGTCACGCCCCCCGCGGTCTCCGCAAAAATACCTTCGCACTCAGCCAAGAGTTTGATGCCTTCGCGAATCTCTGGGTCGGTTACATCTTCCGAAGAGGCATTGGTTTCCTTCATCACCTTCAGGGCGTAGAAGCCATCCGCGGGCGTGCCGATCGCCAGGGACTTGGCGATGGTGTTCGGCTTCACTGGCTTAAAGAAGTCGAGGCCCGCCTTCTGAGCCGCTGAGATGGGGTTACAACCGGTCGCCTGGGAACCATGCACCCGGTATTCGCTCTCCGGAACCAGTCCGAGCTTCGAGAACTCCTGGTAGCTCTTGTGAATCTTCGTGAGCAGGGAGCCTGAGGCCATCGGCACCACCGTATGTTGAGGGATTTTCCAGCCCAACTGCTCCATGATCTCGAAGCCCATGCTCTTGGACCCCTCGGCGTAATACGGCCTCATGTTCACGTTCACAAAGGCCCAGCCATACTTGCCGGCGATCTCGGCACAAAGGCGGTTGACCTCGTCATAGTGCCCCTTGATCGCGATCACATTCGCTCCATACACCAGCGAGTTCACAATCTTCCCCTGCTCCAGGTCCGCAGGAATGAAGACATAGGCTTTCAAGCCGGCGGCCGCTGCATTGGCGGCCACAGAATTGGCCAGGTTACCGGTCGAGGCACAGGCCACGGTAGTGAACCCGAGCTCACGAGCGCGACTCAGGGCCACGCTAACTACCCGGTCTTTGAATGAAAGGGTGGGGTAATTGACGGTGTCGTTCTTGATCCAAATCTCCCGAACGCCCAAGCGCTTGGCGAGACGATCTGCCTTGACCAGCGGCGTGAACCCCACCTGCGTGCCAACGGTCGGCTCCTTAGCCACCGGCAACAGCTCTCGATACCGCCACATCGTTTGCGGACGACTTTGAATCGTCTCGCGGGTGAGCACCTTCTTGATGGCCGCATAGTCGTACGCCACCTCCAGCGGACCAAAATCAAACTCACAAACGTGGGTTGCTCCCAACGGATACTCCCGACCGCACTCGCGGCACTTGAGCGCCTTCATGTAACCAGCTGTTGCCTGCATATCTTTGCCTTTCTCGGTAGCGTAGACTCAGTTGCGTAAAGGGGGGAGGAAAAACAAAACCCCTCCCCGATTCACGAGAAGAGGTTAGGCCTGCAAAAGCTGCGCGCTCTTCTCATTTGCCCCAGCAGAACCGCATAAAGCCGGTTCACCGGGCTGGAATTGGCACCTGGACGTCGCCTACGCTAGGCAACCGGTTGCCGTGGTGTCTTCGGGCCATTTCCCTCGACCACTCTTAATGAGCCGTTGCATCAACGGATACGGATATCATGATTCCGGGTTGGTAAATCTGTCAAATGGAAATTTGATCGGGAGGGAGCGGGGATTGTTTTGGGTGCGAGCAGCCGGGACCCTCTCCGGGGGTCCCCGAAAAGCTGTAGAGGGCTACAGCACTCCAAGACGCGTGGCACCGCGTTTGACGCTATGGAGTGCGGCAGACCTCTGCCGCTTTGGTCCCCACAGCGGAGCTGGGATCCTCCCTCCGGGGGTGCCCAAAAAGCTCTAGAGGGCTACAGCACTCCAGGACGCGTGGCACCGCGTTTGACGCTATGGAGTGCGGCAGACCTCTGCCGCTTTGGTCTCCACAGCGGAGCTGGGATCCTCCGTCCGGGGGTCCCCGAAAAGCTGTAGAGGGCTACAGCACTCCAAGACGCGTGGCACCGCGTTTGACGCTATGGAGTGCGGCAGACCTCTGCCGCTTTGGTCTCCACAGCGGAGCTGGGATCCCCCTCCGGGGGTGCCCGAAAAGCTGTAGAGGGCTACAGCACTCCAAGACGCGTGGCACCGCGTTTGACGCTATGGAGTGCGGCAGACCTCTGGCGCTTTGGTCTCCACAGCGGAGCTGGGATCCCCCTCCGGGGGTGCCCGAAAAGCTGTAGAGGGCTACAGCACTTCAAATTCCACCACGGTTACCCATTGACTCTCAAGGACCCTTTGGGGTGGACTACGACGCATGACTCCACAGCGCTCGCACCCACTCTGGATCGGTATCTTGTTAGGCATTCTGACCACGGTCACGGTTCAGGCCGAGGTCCGGTTGCACGGACTGTTTTCCGATCATATGGTTCTGCAGCGCAACACCTCGGTCCCTATCTGGGGCTGGGCGGATGAGGGAGAGAAGGTGGAAGTGAGCTTTCGAAAACAGAAGGTGACCACCGTGGCCAAGGACGGAAAATGGATGGTTAAGCTGTCAGCCCTCGAGGCCGGGGGACCGGACGAGCTGCGGGTGCGAGGACGGAACGAAGTTGTACTCCAGGATGTGCTCGTGGGGGAGGTCTGGGTAGCCAGCGGACAGTCGAACATGGAATGGTCGATGCGCTCCTCCTACCAACCGGAAACCGAGATCCCCAAAACCACGCAGCCCCAGCTGCGACTGTACACGGTTCCCAAACTGAAGGCCCTAACCCCAACCAATAACGTGCCTTCGTCCTGGAAGCTCTGCGTCCCGGAGAACACCCCGACTTTCTCAGCGGTGGGATATTACTTTGGTCGAGACCTGCAGCAGGCCCTCCAGGTACCCGTAGGCATCATCCACTCCTCATGGGGCGGTTCGCCGGCCGAAGTGTGGATGAGCGAACAGGCACTGGCAGGCAATCCGCGTTACAAGTCTGAAATCCTCGATGCCTATCCCGTCGCGTTACAGCGGTATCAGAACTCCCTGACAGGCTGGGAGAAAGAGCGCGATGCCGCCAAAGCGGCCGGAACTGAGTTTAAAAAGAACAAACCCAACCCGCCCTACTGGCGTCCCACCGAGCTCTATAACGGGATGATTGCCCCGCTGATTCCGTACGCCATCCAAGGCGCCATCTGGTATCAAGGCGAATCCAATGCCGACCGAGCGGAGCAGTACCGCTCGCTCTTCGCGGACATGATTCGCAACTGGCGTCAGGATTGGAGGCACAGGAACCTTGCGTTCCACCTGGTCCAACTGGCGCCTTTTCGTGACTATAAACCCGAACCTGCCGAAAGCACCTGGGCCGAACTGCGGGAGGCCCAATGGCTCGCGACGAAGAATCTGCGAAACGTCGGCATGGCGGTGATCACCGACATCGGCGATCAAAAGGATATCCATCCCAAGAAGAAGGAACCCGTCGGCGCACGGCTGGCGCTCGCCGCGCGACGAATCACGTATGGTGAAAAATTGGTTCATTCCGGGCCGGAGTACCGCTCCATGCGAAAGAAGAAAGGTGCGATCGTCCTCAGCTTTGACCACGTCGGCAAAGGCCTCATGGCCCAGGGCGGCGAACTCAAAGGATTCGCCATCGCTGGCAAAGATCGTAAATTCGTCTGGGCTCAGGCCAGGATCGAGGGAGACCGAGTGGTGGTCAGCAGCCCTCAAGTTCCTGAACCCGAAGCCGTGCGCTACGGATGGGCGGATTTCCCAGTCGTCAACCTCTGGAACGTCGACGGCCTGCCGGCCACCCCGTTCCGCACCGACGACTTTCCGATGATCACCGCGCCTAAGAAGTAGGTGAGGTTAGGTGACATTGAGGATTGGGTCGGCAATGGCCCATTGAGCCGCGACTCCGTCAAGGAGGCATAAGCGATGGAGGGCTCTCATCTTTACCCCAAAAAATGGGCACTCGACAAGCTGGCCAACGCCGGCGTTTCTCACTCTGTCGGAAGGGCCCGAACCCGGAGGGTTCCAAGAGATTTAGCCGGAGGTGCTCGCCCCTCCGGAACTGTTAAAAGTACGGAGCATCGCGCAGCGATCCCACCGGCTCCTGAGACTTGCGTCACCCGACTCACGGTCCGCCTTCGCCGGGAGCTAGGGGGCGACAAGCGCCTCCTGCAGGCCGTGATCCCCCCCGATTCTCCAAAACAGCTTGGCCCGTGAGCGCAAGCGAAAATCGTCTCCAATCTCTCAAGATTGGCATCCGACTCTCCGATGGCATGAGGAGAGAAGTATATGAAAAGGACGTCAAATTGGAGGAAGTTGGTGCTGTTGGCCACTGCGTTCAGCGGGGCCACAACTTACACCGAAGGAGCATTCAACATTGAGTTTGATTACTCCTATGACACCGGAGGGTTTTTCACAGCTCCCCGAAAAACACTGATGGAAAGTGTCGCCAGCCTGTTCGAGGCACGGATCGCCGACACCCTCGGAGCCATCACTCCAGGCGGGGGAAACACCTGGACCATCGAGTTTTACAATCCCGCCGACGGTACTCTCGCGACCGTGGTCGACCCCAGCATCAGCGCCGATACCCTCAAGGTCTATGTGGGCGCGCGTGCGATGGGCGGCGGAACCCTGGGAGTTGGCGGCTATGGCGGGGTGGCCACCGGATCCGGCTCGGGAGCATTTATTAACGCTGTCAGCACCCGCGGCGAAGCGGGAGCAACCGGCAACTCGAGCACCGCCACGGATTTCGCACCGTGGGGAGGCTCCATCTCCTTCAACTCCGGATCCTCCTGGTACTTCGACACCGACCCGTCCACCACGGAAAGCTTCGCCGGACAGAACGACTTCTACTCCGTAGCACTCCACGAACTGGGTCACGTTCTGGGAGTTGGAACCGCATTGTCTTGGGAACACTATGTGAACGGCAGCCACGAATTTACCGGTCCCAATGCGACCACGGTCTATGGCGGGAACGTGCCGCTCGAGACCGATGATGCCCACTGGCAAGACGGCGTCGATAGTTACCTTCCGGGCCCAGGCAGCCTCCAAGAAACCGCCATGGATCCCACCATCACCACCGGCACTCGCAAGCATCTGACCGAACTGGATCTTGCTGCGCTGAAAGATATTGGGTGGGAAATCGCCACCATCCCCGAACCGAACTCCGTTGTGCTCATGGGCCTGGGGAGCTTGGGGTTCTATTTGTTGATTCATCGACGGAATCGGAAAGCCTAAGGCCACAACGATTTAACGCTCGCAACAGCCGGAGGGCATTCGTCCTCCGGCTGTTTTCGTTTCCATTATCGAGTGCGGCAGCCCTCTCCCGCCTTTACCCCCAAAAATGGGGACTAGACAATTCGGACATGACCGCAGTTTTTCACCTGGGTGTTAGCGGGCCCGAACCCGCAGGGTTCGTAGACATTAGCCGGGGGTGCCGGCACCCCCGGAACCGTTAGAAAGATCGAGCATCGCGCAGCGATGCCACCGGCCGTCTAGTCCGCGTTTTCGGAGGTAAAGACGAGAGCCCTCGGCCGCTTTCGCCACCCGACGGAGTCGTGATCCCCCTTCCCACCCACTTCAGTTCACCCCCACCCCCAAATAGAGCACGATTTTGATTTTGAATTCCTCGCCGAAAGCAGCGACGATCGCTTTTCAATTTTGTCATGAAACGCACACATCACTGCAATGAGCTCCGGATGGAACATGCCGGTCAGTCTGTCACCTTGGTCGGTTGGGTCCACTCTCGGCGAGATCTGGGAGGTGTGTTATTCATCGATATACGAGATCGGGAAGGCCGCACTCAAACCGTGTTTGACCCCTCCGATTTGGACAAGGCGATCTGCGACAGCGCCGCCGCGCTCCACAGCGAGAGCGTCATCCAGGTCACTGGGAAGGTCCGCCAACGTCCACAAGGGACCGAAAACACCAAGATCCAGACCGGTCAAGTCGAAGTCCTGGTCAAGGAGCTGGTCGTCCTGAACCAGGCGGATGTCCTGCCTTTCCCGGTGGACGATCCCGAAGTGGCCAACAAGGTCAACGAGGAGCTCCGCCTGAAATACCGCTATCTCGACCTGCGTCGTCCCGAAATGGCACGCAACCTCCGGCTCCGCTCCAAGGTAGCCACCGCCTCGCGCGTCTTCCTCGACGAGCAAGGCTTCCTCGAGGTCGAGACCCCTACCCTGTTCAAGTCCACCCCGGAAGGCGCGCGCGAGTTCCTGGTCCCGAGCCGCGTGCACCCTGGACAGTTCTACGCGCTGCCCCAGTCTCCCCAGCAGTTTAAGCAGATCCTCATGGTCGCTGGTGTGGAGCGCTATTTCCAGCTGGCTCGGTGCTATCGCGATGAAGATCTGCGCGCCGATCGTCAGCCTGAGTTCACTCAGGTGGATATCGAGATGAGTTTCATCGAGCGGGAGGATCTCTATGCCCTTATCGAAGGACTGCTCAAGCGGGTGTGGAAAACCGCCCTGGGCATGGACATCCCGACGCCCTTCAAGCGCATCAGTTTCGAAGAGGCGCTGAACCGCTACGGCATCGACAAACCCGATTCAAGGTTCGGCATGGAATTGGTGGACTTCACCGAGGACTTCCGCAGCAGCAGTTTCAAGGTGTTCAGCGGAGCGATCCAAAACGGCGGAGTGGTCAAAGCCATCAATGCCAAGGGCCTCGCCTGCGCCACCCAGGGCCAGATCGAGACCATGACGGAATACGCCAAGAGTTTCGGAGCCAAAGGGCTGGCCTTTATCAAAGTCGAAGGCGGCGAATGGAAGTCGCCGATCGTTAAGTTTTTCACCGAAACCGAAAAAGCAGCGCTCAAGACCAAGTTGGCCATCGAAGAGGGAGATCTGATTCTCTTCGCCGCCGACCAATGGCTCAACGCCTGCGAGATTCTCGGCAAGATCCGCCTCTATTGCGCCGAGGTGCTGAAGGGCCAGGGCAAGCTGACCATCGATCCGACTCGCTTCGATTTCATGTGGGTGATCGAGTTCCCCCTGCTCAGCTTCGACAAGGAAATGAATCGCTGGTACTCCAGTCACCATCCCTTCACCGCTCCCGTGGCGGAGGATATCCCTCTGCTCAAAACCGACCCCAAGAAGGTTCGAGGCCAGCATTACGACATCGTGGTCAACGGTGTGGAACTCGGCGGCGGAAGCATCCGAATCCATCAGCCGGACGTGCAGAAAACCATTTTCGAAGAGATTCTTCAGATCCCAGCCGAAGAAACCCAGGCACGTTTCGGCTACATGCTGGAAGCGTTCCGCTACGGCGCGCCACCCCATGGAGGAATCGCGCTGGGTTTTGATCGCCTGTGCGCCATCCTGTGCAACACCACCAGTATCCGGGATGTCATAGCCTTCCCGAAGACCGCCAAGGGCGCTTGCCTGATGACCGATTCCCCGGCCCCCGCCACTCCGCGCCAACTGCGTGATCTCCATCTGGAGGTCAAGGCCGCAGCCAAGAAGGACTAGCAGGCCGTCAAACTTAGAATCTCGTAATGCAGGGGCCCCACCAGGGTTATTCCTTGGTTGAAAGGTTTTCTCAGCCTCGGCCTGCTAGAGAGATTTAGTTAGGGATCCGCATCTCAATCCGTGAGATGGGTGCAATCCGCGGTTCATCGACCGCCGAGGGCCAGGAACTCCACACACATTCGTTCCCTTCATCCCTTCGATCCGCTTCGTTCAACATCAAGGCGATCCAGGCAACGCATCGCCCAATGTTTTCGGATGCCCCTATTCAAGCTCCCGAGTTCTGTCTATCGTGACTTGCGTGAACGACGAACTGGCAGATCTGAAGGCGCGGTACGAACGGCTGCAACTCCTGCACGATGTCAGCAACGCGATCCGCTCCTCCCTGGATCCTCAAGAAGCCATGGACCGAATCGTCAGCGAGGCCGTGCGGATCACTCACGCCTCCAGCGGTTCGGTCGTACTGATCAATCCCACCAATAACCTTCTCGAGATCCATGCCTCCTCAGGCCTCCCGATGGATGCCCAAAAGCTTCGGCTGAAGGTTGGAGAAGGGATCACGGGCTGGGTGGCCGAATACGGCAAGTCCGCCCGCGTTGGCGACATCAAGAAAGATCCTCGCTACGTCATGCTGAGGGAACACGTGCAGTCCGAACTCGCCGTTCCGCTCGCAGTGCAAGGGGAGATTCGCGGGGTGCTGAATGTGGATTCAGACCGATCCGATGCCTTCAGCCTGGCCGATGAGGAATTGCTGCAGGCGCTGGCCGACCAGGCGGCGAAGGTCATCCAGGACACTTGGCTGTATGCACAGCTCGGCCTCAAGGCGCGCTTGTTCGAGGCCTTGATCAACGTCAGCCAAACCATCAACACCACCATCAACCTCGATGAAGCATTGCGCGCGATCGCCCGCCAATCTGCCCTCTTAATGGAGGCAAAACTGTGCTCCCTGCTGCTCGTAGATCCGTCCGGAGAGTGGATGGACCTGAAGGCTTGCCACGGCGGCGGCAAAGCGTATCGAGAAAAACCGCGCCTGAGCGTCGAGGAGAGTCTGGTTGGAATTGTTTTGCGCCGGGGCAAGCCGGTTCAGGTGGAGAATGTCAAGACCTCCAATCGCTATCAACAAACCGAGGTCGCACGCCGCGAGGGCCTGACCTCTTTGCTGAGCGTGCCCCTGATCCATGAGCGCAAGTGCATCGGAGTTCTCAACATCTACAAAGGCGAGCGCTACAGCTTTTCGAACGAGGAAATCAAAATCGTATCGGCGCTAGCCGAGCTTTCCGCCATCGCCATTCGCAAAGCCCGGCTCTATGAACAGATTCTCGAGGTGGAGGAGGCGCTGCGGCAGAATGAAAAACTCTCGGCGCTGGGCCTCCTCGCGGCAGAAGTGGCGCACGAGATCAGGAATCCGCTAACCGTCATGAAGCTCCTCTATCACTCGCTGAACCTGCGGTTCCCGGAGCAGGACCCGCGATCGCGCGACGCTCAGATCATCAGTGAAAAGATGGAGCACTTGAACCGCATCGTGGAGCAGATCCTGACCTTCGCGCGGAGCGCCGAGCCTCAGTTCCGTCCCGTCGACGTTAACCGGCTCATTCAGGACCTCAATCTCCTGTTGCGGCATAAACTTCAGCAACATGGCGTGGAGGGCATGCTCGAACTCGCCTCAGACTTGCCGCTGGTCATGGCCGACGACGCCCAGATGGAACAGGTGTTCCTCAACCTGTCCCTCAACGCACTCCAGGCAATGCCTCAGGGCGGAAAACTGTTGATCCGAACGGAGCGCACTGCCACGCAGGTCGCCATCGTCTTTAAGGACAACGGAGTCGGGATGACCAGGGAGCAGAAGGACTATGCCTTCGGGTCCATTCTTCAATCGAGCAAACCGGGTGGAACGGGCCTCGGACTGGCAGTCGTGCAGCGGGTGGTTGAATCGCATCGCGCCGAACTGCAGATCGAATCGACACCCGGAGTCGGCACCACCGTCCGAATTCTCATGCCCACGGTTGAGTCTCTGTAGCGACGTCCGCCCTGGACGATGTCCCAGCCCCGGAGCGTAGCGGGCCGATGGGCCCACTATAGAGTGTCTAGAAGTCCAGATTGCTGCGCAGACCAACCAACAGACTGTCTGAAGTGGCGGAGGAACCGCCAGGGTGCACGATCCACCAGACGCTTGGCTGCAGGGTCCAGCCATCCATGATGGGCATTTGATAAGTCAGTTGAATCGCCAATTCGTAGTCCGGGAGAGTTGTGCCGGATCCGTTGAAAGCATTGTCGTCTGCGGCCAAACCTCGGACAGCGCTGCTGGTCTTGGCGTAAGAAAACGCCAACCCAGCGATATCATCACCACGACTGGGGATCAGCCCCTGATAATGTAAACCGCCTTCCAGGTAGTAGCTCACCACATTGCGATCGGATGGGCTTCCCCCGGCCCGCGCGAACAGCCCCAACCCTTGAGGCGCGTCCTTTTCCACCCGGTAGACCATTTGCTCCACTGCACCGTAAATCCCCCAGTTGCCACGATGGCTGGCCGCCACTCCCGTCGTGGCAGGATTGGCCAATGACAGCCCCGTGTTGTCGAGGCGTTGATCGTCGAACCGCTCGGTGTGATACCAGCCGCCAATCTTGGCGGTGCCAGGCAGGCCTCGGGCCTCACTATTTTGATTCCACAAAACGCCAGCCTCAGATATCAGAAACGCACCCTCACCCAGATTCCAGGTCACCCCATGCTTGTTGATGGAGTTGCCGTTGGCATCTCCCGGATCCGGATTTCCGTCAAAGAGCCCCAACCGGACGAAGGTCGATCCGGTAGGCTGGACTTCCAATCGCACACCAGGTGCAGCGATAGGATACGCCGGAGTTGGGGCGTTCATGGAAATCATGCCAGGCCAACCCGTGGTGCCATGTAGGAACAGGCCGCCATATTCTGTGCCGGCGAATTCCTCGTCCGCAGCCAACTGTCCCAGCCTCAAGGAGACCGCTCCGTCCAGGAAGGTTTGTTGAACCCACAGCTCGAACAAATAAACCGAATCGTAGGCGTCCAGGTTGCTCAGGGTCAGAGAATCGCCCGCCAACTTTTCGCTCGGGCTGTGGCCGTGCGCGTAGAGACCCGACACATGCCAGGAGCCACCTCTCCAACCGAGCAGTTTCTCGGCGTCAAAATCCAATCCCAGCTTGACCAAGCCCTCGTAGATCGCTCCACGTTTGACGCCGCCGGACACATTACCCACGACCTCGGACAAGTATTCAGCGGAGAAATCGAATCCCTTGGCAGACATGCGCTGCCGCCACTCGCTGAGGGACCCAATCAGTCGTGCCGGAGCGGACTCTTCCTCCGCCGCCTTCGTACCCTCTTCGCTCAACGCCGCAGCCTCGCCTTCAGCGGCCAGGCCGGTGGCCGGGAGGAAGCAACCCGCCCAGAAGGAACAGCAAATCGTCCACCATAGGCGTCGCGTCCTGGCGGAGGCAAGGCCATGCACCGGGAGAGGCCCATCAACTGTCTTGAAATCGTACGCCCGAAGGTTCGTGTGCTGCTTTTGGAAGTCGTCCATGTTGCGGTCCAAGCCATGTGTAGCCATACAATCTTTCATCCCTGAAGGTTCGGTAACCTCATCCTGATCCTAGTCCTAGCATGGCGGTTTCCTCCCGAGCTCTACGCTGGGTGCCACGCCCCCTTCTTGCCCATCGGCAGGGCAAGGGATGACTCTTAAGTAAGAACCCGGGACAAATGACGATCTTGAGTGACCGGACCGAGCGGACCGGGGCAACCCCGATAATTTCAACCGGGATTTCCGTTTTTGCTCTCCAAGGCCTGGATGATGTAAGCTAGATCATACCGGTGAAAGACAGGATGAGGACCAAGAGCCTCATCCCTGCTCAGCCGAGAACGCATACGCACATGAACAAACGCTTGCACACCCAGTTCAAACTCTGGAGCACCCTCTCCATCGCCGTCAGCCTCTCGCTGCTCGCCGACAGCGCCCAAGCCGTCCAGCGCACTCCCGAACGAAGCCTGGTTGGGGTGGTTGAATCGGTCGATGCCGCCAACAGCTCCGTGACTCTTAAGACGCAGGGGAAATCAGCGAAGACGATGACGGTCGGCATTCGGACCCAAACCGCGGTGCGAACGGGGGATGGTAAACGAGCGATGAGTTCCCAGATCGTTCCCGGCGCGACGGTGGAGGTGCGCTATCGCACTCATCTGTTCGGCGTTCCGCAAGCGAGCCGGATCCTGGTGCGCTGACTTTTTCGTGAGGGAGAGGGGGCGCGAGGAGTAACCGATGCCCCCGTAAACGCCGAAGTGGCAGGACCGCCCCGCCCATCGCGGAGCTGCCACTTGGCTATCCAGAGCCTGGGGCAGCAATGGGCTCGAGCGAGATCAGAACTATAAGCTCAATCGGATCGATCATCGATCAAGTCTCGCCCTACCGCCGTGACGATCGCTGAGCGGCTCTCACTCAGTCGATCAGTCGACGCGTGATGTCACCGTAGGCGTCAATGCGTCGATCACGGAGAAACGGCCAGTGCGTGCGGGTGACGTCCACCTTAGCAAGATCCACCGGAACAATCATCACTTCCTCACGATCCACACTCGCCTTGGCGAGGAGTTGTCCCGAGGTGCCGGCGACGAAACTTTGGCCCCAAAACTCGATCCCGTCTCCTCCGATGGGCTGCTCGAGACCAATCCGGTTCACAGCCGCCACATAGCACCCATTGGCCACGGCGTGACTGCGCTGGATGATCTCCCAGGCGCCATGCTGGTTGGTACCGTATTCGGCCTTCTCCTTGGGATGCCAGCCAATCGCAGTGGGATAGAACAAGATCTCGGCTCCCTGCATCGCAGTAAGCCGCGCCCCCTCCGGATACCACTGATCCCAGCAGATGAGCACACCAATTTTCCCGAAGCGGGTGTTCCACACCCGAAAACCCAGGTCTCCGGGGGTGAAATAAAATTTTTCGTAGAACAGCGGATCGTCGGGGATGTGCATCTTGCGGTAGATGCCCATCAGCGAACCATCGGCATCGATAATGACCGATGTATTGTGATAGAGACCCGATGCCCGTTTCTCGAACAGAGAAGCAATGATGACCACGCCATGCTTCTTCGCGAGCTTTTGAAACTTTTCGGTGGTGGGCCCCGGGATGGATTCCGCCAGTTTGAAGTAGTCGTGATCTTCGCACTGGCAAAAATACTGCGAACGAAACAGCTCCTGGGTACAGATGATATTGGCCCCTCGACGTGCCGCCTGCTCGGCGAGCCGAAGAGTTTTGGCAAGGTTAGGAGCAGGCTCCGCCACGCAGGCATGCTGGAGCAAGCCGAGCTGAACCACCGACGACGACTTTTTCATGGAGTCTTCTTCGAGATGGAACGGGCCGTGGCGCCTCCCGAACGAGCGACCGTGTTGCCCGAGCGGGCGGAAGCCGTCGTTCTGCCGCTGCGAACGGTCGAACCCGTCTTGCCAGCCAGCCGGGCGGTGGCCTCAATGATTTTGGTTCCCTGCTTCGATTGCGTGGCGGCGGCAGCCCCCTGTCGAACCCCGAAGAGACTGCGGATCAGCTTGCCCAAGGTTTCGTTCGTGGGCCCATAGCCACCGTGGTAGATGTAGTGCTCCAATTCATAGAGCATTTCATCCGCATCCGGATACCTCTGAGCCAGCTTTCGAGACAAGGCCCGCTGCAGGATCTGATTCAATCGATCGTCAATCCGACGGTCCAGGGTCCGGAAATCAGGAATCGGCATCGAGATGATGCGCTGCCGCGATTTCTCCGCAGTCGAATCCTTGAAAATGTTGTAGCCCAGAACCAAGGTTCCCAGCACCACACCGAGCGAGAACAGGTCGGAGCGCTTATCCGTAATCTGAAAATCCGCCTGCTCAGGGCTCATGAAATCCGCCTTGCCCGCGACCACTTCACCCTCATTGTCGGTCAAGAACCCGCGCGCCTTCGCGATGCCGAAGTCGGTGAGCTTCACATCGCCCTCAAACGCGATCATGATGTTCTTGAAGCTGACATCGCGATGAACAATCCCCAGAGGACGGCCGTTCTTGTCGGTCTTCGAATGCGCGTAAGCAAGCCCGCGCGCCACTCGGCTCGCGATAAACACCGCATTCTCCACCGGCAACACGCGCCGCTTTTCCTTCAATTGCGCACAAAACTGCTCCAGGTTGACGCCCCGGATCAGTTCCATCGCAATGAAGAAGCTGCCGGAGTATTCCCCCAAATGGTAGGTTTGGACAATGTTGGTATGGATCAGGTCCGCCACCAATTTGGCTTCGCCCACAAAATTCTCAATGAACTGAGCCTGGGAGGCGAAGTTTTGGCGAATAACCTTAATGGCCACTCGCTTCAAGAACTCCTGGGCACCCGTCTGCTCGGCCTCGTAGACAATTCCCATGCCGCCCTCAAAGATCTTGCGGACGATATGGTACCGGATCTGGTTTTCGATGGTGAAAAGGACAGACACAGGCCGGATGTTCCTTCAAGCATCCATCAAGTCAAGACCTGTGTTGAGGGGCGGAGAAAAAACAGTTCGCCGATCAGGGCTTGGCAAGCGACCAGGTTGTGCCAAGTTAACGCCGATCTCGCACGCTTTGAACGGGCACAAGTCGCTAGGCTTGCGAGTGGACTCGACCATAAACCCGCGTCCATCGGGACGCATTTTCTGAGCACTAGTTATGATGACACGACGCAAGGCCCTCAAAACCACCGTCGGCAGCGCCATGGCCCTAAGCCTCTTGCCGCAGACCTCCACCGTGCTGTCAGCCCAGCCTGCGGCGACCGCGCCCGCCGCAACCGGCCCCTTCAGCCTGGCGAAACTGCCCTATGCTTACGACGCACTCGAGCCACACATCGATGCCCGTACGATGGAGATTCATCACAGCAAACATCACGCGTCCTACGTCACCAACCTGAACAAAGCAGTCGCCGGCAAGCCTGAGCTTCTCGGGACTGTGGGCGAGGACCAGAATAAAGCCCTGGAGGAGTTGATTCGCGGCCTGCACCGCTGGCCGGCAGAGGTTCGAACCGCCATCCGAAATCATGGGGGCGGCACCTACAATCACAATCTGTTCTGGCAAATGCTGAGCAAGACCGGCGGTGGGGAGCCCAAAGGAGAGGTCCTCGGTGCCATCGACAAGAGCTTCGGAGGTTTCTCAAAGTTTAAGGAAGAGTTTACCAAAACCGCGCTAGGCCAGTTCGGCAGCGGCTGGGCCTGGCTGCTCTGGAATGGATCCAAACTGGAAGTCAAAGGCATGCCCAACCAGGACGCCCCGGTCCTACCCGGACAAACGGCACTCCTAGGTATCGACGTGTGGGAGCATGCCTACTACTTGAAGTATCAGAACCGACGAGCCGACTATATCAACGCCTTCTACAACGTGGTGAATTGGGACTTCGTCCAGGCACGCTTGGCCGCTGCCAAAGCCTGAGCGCCCCCGGCGAAATCCCGCAATCGCAGGGGCGCCCACGGACCACGCGGACCGCACGGATCTGGAGAGGGACCTACTCTCTCCATGAACTTTTTCCTCTCCGCGCTCTCCGCGCCTCCGCGAGGGATTCCGGCAGTCCTTCCGAGTCAGGGGAGGGATCTTTTCTCGCGGAGGCGCGGAGAACGCGGAGGAGCACTCAATCAGTGAGAGCCGACGGATCGTGCCGATCAGCCCGATCATAGCCAGGTCCCCTCCATGAACCAAGCCTCGTCACCTCGGCTCCTACAAGGCTCGAATGGAAAGCCGAGACAACCTCCAAGGAAGCGTTTTGCCCACGGAACCCAGAGTCGGAGGGCCTTTTTCTTTTCCATCCGAGTCATCCGAGAAATCCGTGGTTAAGACTCCCTCTCATCGGATCGGACGGACGCGGGTCAGTTTCGGTCGGTCTGAATCCGCTTTGGATCCGCGACGCCCAGCTGCAACAGCGGAGCATTTTCACGATACAAACGATCGACCAAGGCGGTCACATTGGTTGAGGAAGTGATCTGGTGGAACTCCCGAAGGCCGGCGAGTTCCTTGAGGGAAAGAACGTCCAGGGCCACCGGATCGCGACTGAATCGGAGCTCGTTCAGCGCCGTAGCGTAATGAAGCAAGGGCTGACTCTCGCCTTGATACTGAGCGATGAGCGCGTCCACCACATTCAACACCACCTTATCGAGAACGTTCTCCTGGGCATACAACTCCGGGATCACATCCGCCAGACGTTCGGGCGAGCTCTCGAAGCGCTGAATGTTATCCACACTGCCCAGAGCCAAGGTGTAAAGACACCCAGAAACCCCAGCACGATAATGGTTCAGCAAGGACGGAACATTCACGATCTTTGTGATCTCCTTGGTGATCAGGCGGGTCGAGAAAGAGCGTTTGCCCACCTCCTCCCCCGTTCGGTTAAACTCATGATCGGTCCAGGCCAAGTGACCCAAGGCAAAGTTGGTGTAGGCCACGCTCTCGTCATACCCGGCTTGATGAGCGCTCAGGACCCGCACTCCCAGCTGCTTACCCACCTCGTTGAAACCGGCCGACAGCAGATCTGCGCTGAGACGATCCCAGATCACCACCTGGCTGGGCTTCAAGCCGGCGGCTAGAAGCGACTCGGCTAACGCAGCGGCAACCTCCGGCCGGGTCCCGGCCAATCCGGCAGCAGCGTTCACCTTGATTCCGACCACGTCCTGAGTGGTAATAAGACTCATCCAGGCGGCCTGGACCGTGGCTTTTCCGGTCAGCCGCGTCAGCCCCCGGGAAACCAGCTCACGAACTCGGTCGGACCGGGGCCGAAATGCATCCGTGGCCAGGGCATCGTGCACCACGACGACCCGGGCAGTGGCTGGCTCCGTTACGGGAGACTCGGCACCACGAGAAATCCCGGCGACCCAGGAAAATGCTAGGGCCGCCGCAAGCACCCAACCAAAGATGTGGCTACGACGTATATCCATCACTATTTAAGGGCGGGTTTCTTGACACCCCGCGCTTCTGAGTGTTACCACGAGCGAACGTCGTGACCAACAAAAAACCAGGTCCAAACTCAGGGGAAAGGAAGTGCCCGTCGTCCTCGGCAGGCACCGTGCACGCTGACCTGTTGCCGCCGCCGCGATGGCAGGTCGCCAGAGGCGCGGTCGGAATGCTTGTGCTTAGCTGCCTCTTTTGGACGGGATGCGAGCCGCAAGGCCCGAAAGCACTCCTCGAAGGCGAGCGCGTGCTGAAGCAAGAGCGCTACAATGAGGCGATCGCCCTCTTCCAGCTCGCCACCGAAAAGATCCCCCGGGAAGCCCGCGCCTGGAACCTGTTAGGCCTGGCCTACCAGGGTGCTGGATTGTCCTCCGAAGCAGCCCAGGCCTACTCCAAAGCCTTGGCCCTGGACCACAAATTGTCCGCCGCCCACTACAACCTCGGTTGTTTGTATTTGGAGCAGGACCAAACCCAGCTGGCAGTTACGGAACTCACCGCGTTCACCCTGCTGCAACCCAGAGCGGTCGAGGGATGGCTGCGGCTTGCATCCGCACAAACCCGGGTCAACCGACTGGACGCGGCCGAAGTTTGCTATCGCAACGCTCTCACCCTCGTCCCGAAGCATCCCGAAGCGCTCAATGGCATGGGCTATGTCTCCGTAAGTCGACGACGCTACATCGAGGCAATCCAATATTTTCAGATCGCCCTGGCTGAGTCTCCCAACTACGGGCCGGCTCTCCTGAATCAAGCGGTTGTGACTCATCGACACCTCAATCAGCGAGTCACCGCCCTGCAGAAATATCGAGCCTACCTGGCCTTGCAACCGCGTCCGGACAATTGGGAAGCGGTCAATCAGGTGGCCCAGAACCTGGCCGATGAGCTCGCGGGTTCCAATCGCGCCCCAGCCCCGACCGCGCTCACCAATACGGTCTACCGCACCAATCCGGCACCGACCGCAGCCTCCTTAGCCAACAACACCCCCCGAACCGTTGTCACGCAAAGCCTAACCGCCGTCCAGGCACCCGTCGTGGTTCCTCCGAGCCGTTCGGCCGCCGGACAACCCGCTACAGCTACCCCAACGGCCACGCCTCCGGCTGCCCTTAGACCGACCGCCTCTCTACCCCCGCAACCCGCGCCCCCACCCGCATCGGTCACCCCCACGACACCTGCGCCATCAACCGCAGCTGTGGCGCCTTCGCCCGTCCGCGAGACGGTCCCACCACCGCCGGAAGTGGTCATCTCCGATGTGGGACGCGAAATTAACATCAAGCCGGCCGCGGATCCCGTTCTGCCTCCTCCTCAACCCGGAAGCAGGCCGGCGACTGCGATCGCCTCAGGCTCACCCGCCGCAGCGGCAGCCCCGAGTGTCGCACCTCAAAAGACCGCGCCCGCTCCGGTCGCGGCCAATGACGATCGACCCGGATTCTTCCAGCGCCTCAATCCCTTCCGCTCACGCCCGAAAAACGACCCACCGCTCCCTGCTTCTGTCCGGGCGGATCCCCCGCGCTCCGCTACCCCCGCCAACGCCGCGCGCGAGATTTCTGCGACTCAGGGGCAAGCCACGCTGGCCGATGCCTTGCCTACGGAAGGATTCCCCCGCTACGCATATCGCCAAGCGATCCGCCCCAACGCGGGGGATCGCCAAAAGGCGGCAGAATTGGTCAACAAGGGCATTCTCGCCCATCGCGACCGCCGAGCCGAGGAGGAGATCAACTTCTACCGCAGCGCCACCCTGGTCGACCCCTCCAATTACGACGCTTTCTTCAACCTGGGACTCGCGTCCGCCGAACAAGGGGACTGGACGACAGCGCTGCACGCCTACGAACAGGCTCTGAACATCGATCCAGATTCGGTGAACGGTCGCTATAACTTCGCCGCCGCACTGCGCCAGTCCAACTACCCCATCGACGCCGCGCGCGAACTGGAGGCCATCCTCCAAACCCGACCGGATGACGGAAAAACCTTGCTGGCGCTCGGCAACCTCTACGCTCAAAGATTCAAACAGAACCGTACCGCGCGATACTACTACCTACGAATGTTGGAGGCCGAGCCCAACCATCCCAAGGCTGCCGAGGTCAGGTTCTGGCTCACTTCCAATCCTTAGGCCCGCATCATGACGATTCCACGTGGGATTAAGATCGCCCTCAAATGGCTGGCCGGGACGCTTCTGCTCGTCGCCTTGTTCATCGGTGGCGTCTGGTGGTATTTCCATCCCACTTACACCCGGCAAAACGGAATCGTGTATGGAATGCGACAGGGCTATCCGCTCACCATCGATCTGGTAAAGCCGTCTGATCCCAACGGGCTCGGAGTGCTCTTTCTGGTGAGCGGCGGGTGGAAATCGGGCACCAACAGCTTCAAACCGTGGATGACCGCGCCCTTGCTCCGGCGCGGTTACACTGTCCTGGCCGTATCGCATCTGTCGCAACCCAAAGCCACGATCATGGAGATCGTCCAGGACATGCACCGGGCCACGCGCTTCATCCGTTACCACGCCAAGGAGTATGGGATCGATCCCGACCGGTTGGGCGTCAGTGGCGGTAGCGCCGGCGGACATCTCAGCCTGATGCTGGCAACTCGAGGTGGTCCCGGGGCTCCCGATGCCGCGGAACCTTTCGAACGCGAAAGCAGCGCGGTCCAGGCCGCCGCGATCTTCTATCCGGTGACCGACCTCATCAACCTCGGCTCATCAACCGAAAACCTGGGCGACGGTGGGCCGCCGAAAAGCTTTGTGAAAGGCTTCGGTCCGAACAGCACCAATCTGTCGGTCTGGAAGCCCATCGGCCACGACCTCTCCCCCATCTTCCACGTCCACTCGAATTTGCCTCCCACCCTCATCCTCCATGGCGGTGCCGATACCCTCACTCCGCTGGATCAATCCGAACGCTACCAAGCCGCGGCTCGAGCCATGGGGCAGACCGTCGAGGTGATTGTCCGGCCCGGCAAGAAACACGGCTGGCTCACCATGGTATGGGACGTCCGTCTCCTCGCCGATTGGTTCGATCGCTATCTAAAGAAGTGAAGCGGTCCGAGGAGGCGTATAGTTCTGATCTCCTGCAGCCCTCTCTGAGTATTACTTACAAGGTCAGAGCGCTTCGGTCCCTATCCCAACGGGATTGCGCCTCAAAGCCCAGACATCTGAGTTACTCCGGCAAGGGTTTTTAGTTTTTTTGTTCACCGGAAAGTGAGTTCGATTGGAGCGTTGGCGCCGATGTTTTTGGCCCACGCTTTTTCAAGAGT
>JAEUHE010000207.1 GCA_016793885.1 Verrucomicrobiales bacterium | reverse complement strand
GTCGCAACCCGCGTTGGGGTTGTGAGAAAACAACGACTAACCCAGGGTAGGCGCTCCCGCTTCGCGCCAACCCTGGGCTTTGAGGCGGAATCCCTGTGGGATTCTAACATCTGGTCGAAGAACTTGTGGGTAATACTCAGGACACGTCTCCGCTTTTTCTGCGCGCGACATGGTATCGCTGCCCGATGCTCTGTCCTTGGGGGGGATCGATTCCGGGGATCTTCGATCACCCGGCTAATCTCCTTGACCCCACCGGTGGGGTCGAGTCCGAGAGGCTCTCCTTGAACCAAGCCTCGTTACCTCGGTTCCTACACTGCGGACTGTAGGGGACAACGTAGGGTGTCCTCGGAGCCGCCTATTGCTCTCGGCGCTGGAACGGACTCGAACGTTCGCCGAAGCCTTCTCACGGCGGCTCCTACAATATAGGGTAGTGACCCCACCACGTTCATGGGCTCGATTTACGTCCGTTTTTTCGGAGGTGTCCCCTCGCCGGAAACTCATTTCCCAACCCTTTAAATATCCAGAATCGTCTATCTTCCCGCACGCAGTGCCTTCTAGCAGCCTGGCGGACCTGTCCCCACCGGACTCACGTCGGGTGGGGCCAAGTCCGACAAGCTGCTAGCGCCCTTTACAAAACCGGGCCTGCCCTTAGAGTTCGTTCCCATGAGCTCGCAATTCGACGCCTCCGAATTCATTGATGATGACCTGCACCCGGTAACCAAACCCGGGTATGCTGGGGCGACCGGTACAGCGTCGGCCCCCGTGGGCGCGGGGGAGCGCAAGGCCCCCAGCCGCGAGGAGGTCGAACTGAAGGTCAGCGAGATGCAGCAACGGCTCGCCGAGCTGAAGAATGAGCAGCAGCGGCTGGAACGGGAGCGGGCCGCTCTGGAAGAGACCCGACGACGCCAATCGGAGTTCACCACCGGCCGCCAGGAAATGATTCAAAACCTGACCCGCAGCATCGCCCTCATGGAGGAGGCGGAGTTGAATCATCGTCGGGAAGCCGAACAGCGCAGCAAGGTTCTGGTCGATTTGCGTGAGGCGTTGGGTAAAGTCATCAGCCTGAATCAGGAGAGCTGGAACAAAGAGAATTTTGAAATGGAGCTGACCCGCGGCATGACCACCGTGGACAACTCCCGGATGGAATGGAACTCCGCCCGCGTCAAGTTCGCGGAACTCAACGGCAAGGCGCCCGGGGAGTCGGCCGGGGGAGGAAGTGCCGACGACCGGGGCGTGGTGCCGGTGGGCGGGGGCCTGCCGCAAAGCTTTGGTGACCTGTGCCGCTTGGGCTTCGCTATCAATTGGCCGCTGTTCGTGCTTGGCCTGATGATTTTCTTGATGTTGTGGCTCCGTCGTTGATGGGGTGGTGATACCTATCGCCTGATCCCTGCATCAGTGGCGACGAATCTTCGATTATGGGTTGGTTCAAGCGGAAGAAAGACCCCATCTCTGAAAAGGCGCAGGATCTGACGCAGCAGATCCGGCAGCTGGAAGAGCAGATCCTCGATCTGGCCTCGAAGAAAGAGTCGTCGCCGTCCTTGACCGAGACCCCGCCTCCGCCTCCGCGCAACCCCAGCTCGCTGGCGGTCCCACGGGAGACCTCCGGCGGAACCGCCGTCCCTTCCGTGCCTCCGCGTCCCCTGCGTCGAGACCCGGTTTTCGAGCCGCTGCGCCATGAGCGATTGCAGGATCTGACCGCTCCCCCCGCCCATTATAACGAGCTGGGTGTGAGAAAGTATGACCTTCCCGCGGCCTGGAAGCGCTTGATGGACCAGTTGCGCAGCCCCACCTCCCGCAATCCCAAACTCGTGGACCTGCTGGCCGCTGGCAGTCTGCAGGGAATACGCCCGCTGCGTTATGAGAAGCGTATCGCCCGACGCCGGTTTCTCCTGGTCTGTGCTATCCTATTTCTACTGCTCTGGGGCTTGTTCGCGGTGCTGATTCACTGATCCCCATCGCTCCCCAACTTGAATGGGCTGGCCGGCCAGGAACTCCCGAGCGGATAATCGTTTGCCTCCGTCGCGTTGGAGGGCCAGGAGGCGCAAAGAACCTTCTCCGCAGCGCACCCGGATCCCGGCGGCGTCCGCCTGGAGCACCTCCCCGATTTCGCCCGGAGTGGCGCTCACGTCTGGTGCCGCTTCCCACACTTTCAGCACCCGGCTTTCCGTCCCGTCAGGACGCAGGCAAAACGCTCCTGGCCAGGGAACGAGTCCGCGGACCCGATTCCAGAGCGTCTTGGCCGGCAGCTTCCAATCGAGCAGTCCATCCTGTTTCTCGATCTTGCGGGCATAACAGGTGCCTTCCTCCGATTGAGGTTGGGGTTTCAACTCCCCGGCCACCCAAGCGGGGATGGTGCGGATGAGGAGCTCGCTGCCGATCTGCGCCAGGCGGTCGTGGAGCGAGAGGGCATCGTCGGTGTCGGAAATAGGCGTGGCTTGGTGGGTGAGAATCGGTCCGGTGTCCAGTCCGGGATCCATTTGCATGAGAGTGACGCCGGTCTGCTCGTCTCCATTGAGAATCGACCACTGAATCGGAGCGGCGCCGCGATACTTGGGGAGGAGTGACGTGTGAACATTGAGACAACCCCAGCGCGGGAGGTCGAGCAGAGTCTTCGGCAAGATCTGGCCATAGGCGGCTACCACCAGGAGGTCAGGCTTGGCGTCGCGAATGACCTGGAGAGAGTCTTCGGTCCGGATCTTTTCCGGCTGAAATACGGTGAGTCCAGCTTCCAAGGCTGCCGCCTTGACGGGGGTTGGTTTGAGCTGAAGCTTGCGACCCTGGGGGCGATCGGGTTGGGTCACCACCAACGGGATCTCAAAGCCAGGTTGACGGCGCAGGGCATTCAGGCTGGCGACTGCGAGTTCGGCGGTGCCTATGAAAACGATCCGGAGCATAAATCGATTTGGTTAGCCTTTGCCCGCGACACGAGTCAGGCGCTCGGCCACCACCCGGGCCTCCAGCCCGTGGACCTTCAGGACTTTATTGCGGGAAGTCTGGCCGCGCAGGATCTGGATGGATCCTCGGGAGCAGTCCAGCAGGTCGGCCAGCAGTTCCACCACCGCTTCATTGGCGGCGGCGTCCACCGGTGGTGCGGTGACTTTGATCTTCAGCTGATCCCCCACTGCCGGTCCCACCCCATTGGAGGAAGCGCGTGGCTGAACCTTGAGGTTCAGCGAGACGCCTGTGGCATTTGAGGTGATCCAGGTCGGCAAAGACATGAGGGAATACCTTGTGCGACCGGACATCCGCAGGCAATCCAGAACGACCGGGGTTGGCACGGTTGGTCTGGTTGCTCATTGGCAACTCATCACTCGTCACTCATCACTGCCCCACAGACTTCAGGACGTTTTGCCGCTCGACTCGGAAGGGATTTGAGCCTATTCCACAGGTATATGAGCCGGGAAGCACTCAAGAACTCCATCAAGCAGTTGCAGCAAGAGATTCATCGAGCCGAGCTGGGCGACCGCACGGCCTTGGATCAGGTGCATCGATTGGCGGTCGACTTGGAAAAGGCTCTTGATGAAGAGCCAGATCCGGCCGCCAGCCAGCCTCTTAGCGATCGTTTTCGCGCCGAGGTGTCTCGTCTGGAGATCGAGCACCCTCGGGTGCCGGCGATCCTCAGCGAAATTCTCCGGACGCTCAGCAATCTCGGGATTTAGCGCGCTGGCCGAAAGGGCCAGGCCTGGGTTTGCTTGGACCAGACCAGGAACACGACGAGTCCGACGACGAGCGTTCCCATGCCAATGCCAATGGTCTTCCAAGGCGAGGTCAGAAATAGAAAGATCCATCCCACCAACGCCAGCAGACTGGGCAGTGGATAGAGGAACACCCGGTAGGGCCGGTTCATTTGCGGAGCCCGAATTCGCAAGAGGGTGACCGCCACGATCTGGCCGACGAACAGCACCAGGATGCGCAGGGTGATCAGGGCGTTAATGACATCTCCCAAGCTGAAAAAGCTGCAGATGATGGCGACGCCGCCTACGGTCAGCAGGGAGACATGGGGGAAGCGGCCCTGAGGATGCAGCTTGCCGAAAACCTTGAAAAAGCCCCCGTCTCGCGCCGCCGCATACGGGATTCTTGAATACCCGAGCAGGAGCGCAAAGACGGAGCCGATGGTGGTCCAGAGCACCAGGAGGGTAAACACGCTCGCAACCTCGCGGCCATAGATTCGTTCCATCATGACCGAGACCACGAAGTTGGCCACGGCGGGCTTCTCCGACGCCGGAACGAACTCCCGCCACGGAATGATTCCGATGATGGAGAGATTGATCGCCACATAAATCAGCGCCACTCCGACCAGGCTGATCATGACGGAGCGCGGGATGGTGCGTCCCGGATCCTTCACCTCGTCACCCAGGAAACAGACGTCGTAATAGCCGAGGTAGTCGTAGATCCCAATCACCGCCGCCGCGCCCAGCCCATTCCAGAACTGCTTGTTGAGGACGAATGCCTCGGGCGGAAAATCGAAGGCGATCGCGGGATTGAAGTGCAGCGCTCCGGTCACGATGACAGCCGCGACCGTAATCATGGTCCCAATCCACAGGGCCACCGTCAGCTTGGCGATCGAGTGGATCTGACGGTACAGCAACCAGATCGTGAGTAGGCCCAGCGTGGTCGTTACGACCCCGATCACCCGCTGGTCCGAATGGGTCCACAAGTAGGCCAGGTAATTGTCGAATCCAATGTAGCCGGAGGCGATTTCGAGCGGTCCGCTGAAGATGAACTGCCAGATGAATAAGAACGCCATCAGTCGTCCCCAGGTCTCCCGTCCAAAGCCTTCGCGCAGGTAGTGGTAGCTGCCTCCTGAGCCGGGGAGTGCCGCCCCCAACTCACTCCAAATCATGCCGTCCGGAATGGTGATGAGCATGGCCACCAGCCAGCCTAGCATCGCCTGGGGTCCGCCCATTTCGGAGAGGAGCAGGGGGATGGTCAGGAATGGCCCCACACCGATCATGTTCGACATGTTCAGGGCCGTGGCCGAGACCACCCCAAACCGCCGTGGCAGGGAGGAGGGTTGATCCGGCGAAGGTGGCGGTAGGGCGGCTGTCGACATGCGATTGCCCCCAAGAGAACGTCAGCCTCACCCGGGATGTCAAGGCACCGAAATCAAGTCATTGACATCGTAAGCCTTTCAATGAAGGAATGGGTCTCCTTCATGTTTGATGCAGCAGAATTGGGTCGCACCCTAAGTAAGCGCGAGTTCGACCGGCGCTTGCCGGAACTGCGTGCCCGGTTGGTCGAGGCGCAGTTTGCTTTGAAGTCGGCCGGCGTGCCGGTTGTGGTCATCATCTCCGGCGTCGATGGCGCCGGGAAAGGAGATGTGGTGCATCGCTTGAACGAGTGGCTGGATCCGCGCGGCCTCGATACGCACTCATTTGAGCACGAGATCGAGGGCGAGAAAACGCATCCGCCCTACTGGCACTTCTGGCAAGCCCTGCCCACGCGCGGGCGGATTGCCCTCATGTTCGGCTCCTGGTACACCCAGCCTGTCATCGGCCGCGTGCATGGGGAGATCAAGAATCCTGAATTCGATTCCGCCTTGAAGCAAATCGCCTTCTTCGAGGACATGCTGATCCGGGATGGCGCCCTGATCGTAAAGCTGTGGTTTCACCTCTCCAAGAAGGCGCTGCATGAGCGACTCAAGAGTCTGCGCAACGATCCGGAGACGCATTGGCGGGTGCTTCCCAGCGATTGGGCACATCGCGAGCTCTACGACAAATTCACCAAGGCCTCGGAGCGTGCGATCCGCGAAACCGACACCGATTCCTCACCGTGGCACATCATCGAAGCGAGCGATGATCGACATCGGGATTACACCGCCGCCCGGACCCTGCTGGAGGCGCTCCTGAGTCGGCTCCGACGCCTCCAACGACGCTTGCCACCCCCTTCGGACCCGCTGCCACAGCGGATCCGGGTCACTCCGGTCTCTACCGACAAGACTATCCTGGACCGGGTGGACCTGAGCTGCGCTCTCTCCGAAAAGGAATACGAGAAGAAGTTGGTGAAGTATCAGGCCAAACTCAACCGATTGACCTGGGCTGCGCAGGAGAAAAAGACATCAACGGTCATTGTGTTCGAAGGATGGGATGCGGCCGGCAAGGGAAGCTGCATTCGCCGCGTGACCGCCGCCATCGATCCTAGGTTGTTTCGGGTTGTGCCCATCGCTGCCCCCAACGACGAGGAGCGATCGTATCATTATCTCTGGCGCTTTTGGCGTCGGTTGCCGGCCTGCGGACGTGTCACCATTTTCGATCGCTCGTGGTATGGTCGGGTTCTGGTCGAACGGGTCGAAGGTTATGCGCGGCCGGAGGAGTGGGCTCGGGCTTACCGGGAGATTAACGATTTCGAACAGCAAATTCGCGAGCATGGAGGGGTGCTGGCCAAATTCTGGATCCACATCAGTCCCGATGAACAATTTCGCCGGTTCAAGGAGCGCGAGGTGGTGCCGTTCAAGAAGTATAAGATCACTCCGGAGGATTGGCGGAACCGTGGCAAGTGGGACCACTATAAGGCCGCGGTGAATGACATGGTGGAGCACACCAGCACGGAGTATGCGCCTTGGACGCTGGTCGCCGGAAATGACAAACGGTATGCGCGGATTCAGATCTTGAAGACCCTCTGCCGCTCCCTGGAAGAAGTCCTCTAACAGGCCGTCGGACTTAGGCTATTGTTCTGCAGGGTGCCCGCCAGGGCTCCTGTTCGGTTCTCGGGTTGTTTGGATGCCGGCCTGCTAGCAATCACCCCGACTCGGAGCCGGGGTGAGGAAACCCAATCTGATTGTTCAAAACTGGCCCGTTCTGCCTTATTCCTCCCGCTCCGTCACGCGTGCATTTCCGGCTTGGAGGCTCTCGGCCCTGAGATATGGTTGCGGCAGATGCACTGCCTCATCACTGCCGGACCGACGTACGAGAACCTGGATCAGGTTCGTCGGCTGACCAACTTCTCCACCGGCAGCCTGGGGCTGGAGCTGGCTCAGCAATTGGTTTCGGCCGGACATCCGGTGACGCTGTTGCTGGGTGAGGGGGCCACGGTGGTGCCTCCGGCCGGGCTTCGCGTCATCCGGTTCAGCACCACGGAGAACCTTCGGGAACGCCTGCACGATCAGGTGGACGCCGGGGTTGGCGCGCTTTTTCACGCAGCAGCCGTCAGCGACTTTCGGTTCGGAAAGGTTTGGGAACGCGTTGAGTCTGGCGAACTGCGCGAGCTCAGCGCGGGCAAACTAACCACTCGGCAGGGGACTCTGCTGGCCGAGTTGCTGCCGACACCCAAGCTGATTGCCGAGCTGCGGTCCCTGTTTCCGCAAGCGCGGCTGGTAGGCTGGAAGTATGAAGTGGACGGCAGTCGGCAGGAGGTTGTGGCCAAAGGGGTTCAACAGATTCGTGAAAACCGAACTGATGCCTGCGTGCTGAACGGCCCCGCCTACGGCCCTGGATTTGGCTGGTCTAGCGTCGATGGCGCCCTGCGTCACCTGGCTGATCGGTCCGCCCTGCTGGCCTTCCTGACTGCCTGGGTAGGAGCACCCACAAAATAAGTCCTAGTTTTCCCTTGTTTTCCCTGCCCCTATTGATACGGTGTCCGACCTTGCTTTTATGAAAGCCGATATTCATCCGAAGTACATGGACGCTGAGATTCGTTGCGCTTGTGGCAACGTGATTCACACTCGCTCCACCAAGCCCTCGATCGTTGTGGGTATCTGCAATGCCTGCCATCCCTTCTACACAGGGCAGCAGAAATTTGTTGATACCGCCGGACGCGTCGACAAGTTCCAACAGCGCATGGCCAAGACCCAGGCCGCGCAAGCTGCCGCTGCGGTTGCCGCCGGCAAGAAAAAGAAGAAGTAGATCCTTTTCCGCCATCCGCCCGCACAAGCTCCGTGCTTATGCGGGCGGATTCTTTTTTTCATGGACCTCCGACGTCACATTGAAAGCCTGCGTGCCCGGTATCGGGAGGTGGAGCAGTTGCTCAGTGACCCGTCCACGTTCAGCCAGGCCCAGAAATTCCAGGAGCTGTCCCGGGAGTATTCCCGGCTGAAGGAGTTGGTCGAGACGGGGGATGTGTATATCAAGGCGGTCCAGGAGCTGGAGGAGAACCGGTCCTTGGCCGCTTCTGAGCCCCTCAGTTCGGAACTGGGCCAGATGGCGAAGGAGGAGATCGCCCGGCTTGAGCCTGAAGTGGCTCGTCTCACCCGAGCGGTTCAGCGCGGCCTCCTGCCTCCGGATCCCACGGACTCACGCAACACGATCTTCGAAATCCGGGCCGGAGCGGGCGGGGCCGAGTCGGCACTCTTCGCCGCTGATTTGTATCGGATGTATACCCGGTATGCGGAAACGCGGGGCTGGAAGATTGAGACCATGGAATCCAGCACGTCCGATTTAGGCGGCTTTCGAGAAATTATCTTTGGAGTGAAGGGCGATGAGGCCTTTCGTCGTTTGAAGTTTGAGAGCGGGGTTCATCGGGTCCAACGGGTTCCCGCGACCGAGGCGCAGGGACGAATCCACACCAGCACCGCAACCGTGGCGGTGCTTCCCGAGGCTGAGGAGGTGGATGTCCAAATCAAACCCGAGGAACTCGAGGTGTCTGTCTGTCGTGCCAGCGGGCCGGGCGGGCAGGGGGTTAACACCACCGACAGCGCGGTTCAGATCATCCACAAGCCTACCGGTCTGATCGTGCGCTGTTCCGATGAGCGTTCCCAGATCAAGAATCGGGATAAGGCGATGAAGGTATTGCGCAGTCGCTTGCTCGAGCGGCGGATCGCCGAAGAAAATGCGAAATACGCGGCTGCCCGAAAGGCTCAGGTGGGAACGGGCGAGCGGAATGAGAAGATTCGCACCTATAATTTCCCGCAAAACCGAGTCACGGATCATCGGATCGAATTGACCATCTACAACCTCTCCGCGGTGATGGAGGGGGACATTAATTGCCTGCTCGACCCTCTTTCTGAACATGACATGGAGGAGCGTCTACAGGGTCTCAGCCTCTAGTTTTCGCCCTCCCGCCGCTCGGATCCGGAAAAAAGTGCCGGTTTTGGGTGCCTATTTGCCGGCTAGTTTTAATTTCGGCTTCAGAGTCAAAAGTTTTTTCAAAAAAACAATTGCTATCTCTCTGGAAACATCCATGTTAATGGGCAGTGTTAGATAGCTTATTACTTTCAAGGCATGGTGAATCTTCAGGTGAACACAGTTCAGTGATGATTTTAATCCCGATGGTCGGGAACAGTCTCGAGAAAGCAAGGGTTACTCTAGAACAGTAAAACATCACATGAGTACGAAATTGTTTGTTGGAAATCTTTCCTTCAACATCACGGAAAACGACCTCCAAGACGCATTCGCGGCTCACGGAACGGTTGTCGAAACCAATTTGATGATGGACCGTATGAGCGGGCGTCCCCGCGGCTTCGGTTTCGTCACGATGAGCACCCCCGAGGAAGCTCAGAAGGCAATCGACGCCATGAACGGAGCTCCGTTGGATGGCCGTAACCTCACTGTCAACATCGCTCGTCCTCGCGAAGAGCGTCCCTCCGGCGGCGGCGGCGGCGGTGGTCGTCGTGAATACGGCGGCGGCGGCGGTGGCGGCGGTCGCAATCGCTACTAAGAAGTCGATTGGCTGTTCGCCAATCTGTCTACTTTCGAGGCCTGGGTAACTCCAGGCCTCGTTTTTTTGTACTCAGGATGCGAGGCGTGTAGTGTGGGCCGTGTCGGCCCATCGGGGCGGGGGGAACGTCCGGGGACGGACGTCGCTACAATGTAGTGTGGGCCGTGTCGGCCCATCGGGTGGGGCGGGGCTTGCCGAATGACGTGCGAAGGGGAGGCGTTCTTCTATGGAGCGCGGAGACATGTCTCCGCTTTTCCTGCGGGCGACGGAGTGGCTGAAGGTTGTCGTAGGTGAATGAGTGCGCGGGAGGGTGATAATCTGGCGCGAAGGAACAGCGGTGTCGTGCCACCGCGTAGGTCCAGAGGGGTCATCTACGTTTTAGGTTTAATCTCGACGGGATCCTCTGCTCAGTTCAAAAGGGAAGCGTTCACTCATGTCCCTTGGACGACTTTTATTTCGATCGAACTGCACTCGCGTTCAGTCAGCCCTTTTTGCACAAGCTGATGGCTTGGCCTTCCTCTGTCATCTCCTCGGCGCGGGGGTCGCACTCCTCCCTTTCGTGTTGCGGGCCGAGGTCGCGGAGGTCGACTACACTCGCCAGATCAAACCCTTACTCCGCGAGCGCTGCTACACCTGCCACGGGGCGCTCCAACAAAAAGCGAAGCTTCGCTTGGATACGGTCCCGTCGATGCTCCAAGGCGGGAAATCCGGGCCCGTCCTGTCGCGTGGTGACGCAAATAAATCTCTTCTGCTCGAAAGGGTTTCGACCTCGCAACTCGATGAACGAATGCCGCCGGAGCATGAGGGCGAACCCTTTTCCGCTGCCCAGATTTCCCTCCTGCGCACCTGGATTCAGCAAGGCGCAGTTTCGCCGGTGGAGGAACAGCCGGAGGCGGATCCCCAAAGCCATTGGGCTTTCCGTCCCCGTCAACGCCCGCACGTGCCGGTCGTCAGCCATGCGACCTGGGTTAGAAACCCCATCGATGCCTTTCTCGCCGCGGAGCACGAACGTCGAGGACTTCGCCCTCTTCCTGACGCCCCTCGCGCTGTGCTGGTTCGTCGGCTGTATCTCGATCTGATCGGCTTGCCTCCGTCGGCAGCTGAAATCACCGCTGCCGAATCGGCCACCGCACCCGATTGGTATGAGGCGATGGTCGATCGCCTGCTCTCCGACCCGCGACACGGCGAGCGCTGGGCTCGGCACTGGATGGACGTCTGGCGGTATAGTGATTGGTGGGGGCTGGGGGATCAACTTCGCAACAGCCAAAAGCACATTTGGCACTGGCGCGACTGGATCATCGAATCCGTCAATGCCGATACTCCCTACGACGAGATGATTCGCCTGATGCTGGCGGCGGATGAATCGCATCCCGACGACCTCGGCCGTCTGCGTGCGACCGGCTATCTCGGCCGCAACTATTTCCTGTTCAATCGCAATCAATGGATGGATGAAACGGTGGAACATGTCGGCAAGTCATTCCTGGGACTTACTCTGAACTGTGCCAAATGCCATGATCACAAGTATGATCCCATCGCTCAGGGGGACTTCTACAAACTGCGGGCCTTCTTCGAACCCTACCAGGTGCGGGTGGATGTCCTGCCCGGAGAGTCCGACTTGAACCGGGATGGACTGCCGCGGGTTTATGATGCCTATCCTCCCCCGCCCACCTACCGGTTTGTGCGCGGTCAGGAAAAAGAGCCCGACCTCTCCGTAACGATTGCTCCCGGTATTCCCGAAATGCTGATGTTCGGCGACTTGCGGATTCAGCCGGTGGAACTCCCGGTGGAGGCGTGGCAGCCGGATCGACGTCCTTGGGTAGGAGCCGCCTATCTGAGTGCCGCTCGCCAGAAACTTAACGCGGCCGAATCCTCCGCGCATCAGGCGCGGGAGAAACAGCGCCAACCCTCGTCGGGTTCCGACGAGACGGCGCTCCGCCAGGCCGAGTTGAGGGTGGCGGAAGCGACGCTTCAGCTCGCTCAGTCTGAGCTGACTGGCCTGGAGTCGCGTCTGACGGCATTGCAGGCGGAGTGGACCCAGGCCGGTGTCGACCGAGTTCAGGAAACCCGGCAGCGTGCCGTCAGGGCCGAACGAGACACGGCCGTCGTTCGTGCGAGGCAGCGCGTGGTCGAAGTTGAGCTGAAGCGATGGCGAGCCGCACCGGATCAGAAGGCGGCCATCGATAAGGAACTCGTGTCGGCCAACGAGGCCGTGGCCAAGGCAGAAAAGGATTCGGTCGCGCCCGTTGGGCTGGACGAGAAGTATACCCGCCTGGTGGGAGCCAGTTGGACTCCGACCCGATTTCTCGATTCGACCAAGGATGACCCGCGTGTCGAGTTCGCTCCGCGCAGCACCGGACGTCGGACAGCCTTGGCGGCGTGGATCACGGACGCGCGGAATCCGCTCACGGCTCGGGTGGCGATCAATCATGTGTGGATGCGCCACTTCGGTGCTCCGCTGGTGCCCAGCGTGTTCGACTTCGGGCGCAAGAACGCGGCTCCTCTGTTTCCAGAACTCATCGATTGGCTGGCATCGGAACTGGTGGACAGCGGCTGGAGCCTGAAGCATCTCCATCGGCTGATGGTGACCTCATCGGCCTATCGCCTGGGTTCGTCCTTGGCGGGTGCCGATGCTCAGCTGTCCCAAGACCCCGACAACCTTCGCTGGTGGCGTCGCACGCCAGTGCGGTTGGAAGCGCAGGTGATCCGCGACTCCATTCTAGCGCAGGCGGGGCGTTTGGACGTCACTCAGGGCGGGCCTCCGGTGCTCCCGGCGGAGCAGGAATCGTCGCGTCGGCGCAGCCTGTATTTCGTTCACTCCAACAACGACCAGAACTTGTTTTTGTCCACCTTCGACGATGCGGCGGTAAAGGAGTGCTATCGACGTGATCAGAGTGTGGTTCCCCAGCAGGCGCTGGCTTTGTCGAACAGCAAGTTGGTCCAGGAAGCTGCACCGCTCATCGCCGCTCGGTTGAGTCGCGAGGCCTTGGGGGGTGGAGGAACCGAGGCGGAGGTCGAGGCGCGGTTTGTGCGTCGAGCGTTTCTCGCCTTGCTGGGCTTCGCTCCCACGGAACCCGAGTTGGCCGTCGCGGCCAAGGCCTTGGAGGAGTGGCGCCGATTGGCAATCGTCGCCTCGGATCCCGCGCCCGCCGAGCGCGCGCGCGCCAGTCTGATCTGGGCATTGCTCAACCATAACGACTTTGTAACCATGCGTTAAATCGGCGTTCGATTCCTTTTCCCTGCGTATGACACACCACGCGAGTTTCCGGTCCGGCGGTCCGCTCTCTCGACGGACTTTCCTGGCGGATTTGGGCATGGGCTTCACCGGGCTGGCGTTGGGAGCGATGCTTCAGCGCGATGGGCTCGTGGCCGCTGCGCCGTCAGTGCCCCGGGTGGACGGCCGCCCTCATTTCACGCCTAAAGCCAAGAACGTGATCTGGCTCTTCATGAATGGCGGAGTGAGCCATATGGAGAGTTTCGATCCCAAGCCGATGCTGACCCAATACGAGGGCAAGAGCATCGCTGAGACTCCCTTTGCCGGGGTGCAGGATCCCAAGAAACTGGCGATCGAGCGTCTCGTGGTGCCGGATGCCAATGGCAATCAGCGAAACAAGCTCTACCCCTTGCAGGTCGGGTTCCGGAAACACGGGCAGAGTGGCATTGAAGTCAGCGACTGGTTTCCGCATATCGCTCGCCAGGTGGACCGCTTGGCGGTGGTGCGGTCAATGTGGACGACCGACAGCAATCACGGCGCCCAGACCCAGTTTCATTCGGGTCGCCACCAGAACGATGGCGATTTTCCCACCCTGGGCGCCTGGGTGCACTACGGGTTGGGCAGTCTGAACCAGAACCTGCCTCAGTTCATCTCGATGGGCACCCGCGAGTATTGGAACAAGCGCGATGGACACTATCTCGGGCCGGCCCATGACGCCGTCCCGTTGCGCATCGATCCGCAGAAACCCATCGACTTCGGCCGAGCTGAGGGCGCGTTCGCCGGCGACGCGCAGGGTGTTGGATTGGACTTGATCCAACAGCTCAATGCCTTGCGCGGGGTGGAGTATCCCCGTGATCCGGCCATGGCGGCTCGGGTGGCTTCCTACGAGCTGGCCTTTCGCATGCAGCGATCCATTCCCGACATCGTGGACTTCTCCCGCGAATCCGCGGAGACCAAAGCCTTATATGGACTGGATCTCCCGCATTGTCGTGACTTCGGGATGCAGCTTCTCGCAGCGCGTCGTTTGGTGGAGCGCGGAGTTCGCTTCGTTCAGATTCAGCATGGCGGAGGCGGCGCGGGGGCCTGGGACGCGCACAGCGGGCTGAAAGCGAACCATACCGCGCATGCCTTGGCAGTGGATCAACCCATCGGGGCGCTGCTGCAGGACTTGGATGCCCGTGGGCTTTTGGACGAAACCCTGGTCGTGTTCGCCACTGAGTTCGGCCGGACTCCCGGCTCGCAGGGATCGGACGGACGGGATCATCACATCTTCGGTTTTTCCGTCTGGATGGCGGGCGGTGGGCTCAAGCGTGGCATCGTGCACGGCGCCACCGATGAGATCGGATTTCATGCGGTGGAGAATCGGCACTACGTGACGGATATTCACGCGACGATCCTCCATCAGCTTGGTTTGGATTCTCGTCAGATGGAAATCCCCGGCCGGAAGCGACTCGAGATCGACCACGGCAAGCCGATCTGGGAGATTATTAGCTAGAGCCAGTCTGCCTGGGTTTTCCACTCCCTGCGAATAAGGTTAAGCAAGTCATGGCTTGGATGTTTGGCGAACAGCGCGGCGAGGGCTGCCGGTCCGGTGGGTTTCGTTCCACCGGGTCCGCTGCGTAGAATGCCGCGAAGGAGATGTCGCGCCCGCTTCAATGCCGGATCGATGACGGTGCCTGGGCGGGTATCGCCCAAACATTCCCAAACCGCGATACGCTGAACCTCGTCCAGATCGGCCATCGCTTCACAAAACACCGTTGCTCGCGCCGAGCTGTCGAATCCAGGAGCCCCGAGAGCCCCGGTCAACACTGCCATCGCCTCATCGTCGGGCCCGATTTCAACCGGTGCGGCTGCAGCGGGTAGGGCGGGCGAGGGTAACGGTGAAGGTTCAATGGCGAGTGAAGCAGCGGCGCTGGGTATTACGGTGCCGGTGGGATCGACCCTGAACTCGATGGTGAGAGTATGCTCGGTTGGGGGAATCTTGGATCCTTTGAAACTGGCAGCACTCGGAAGCGGGAGCAGTTCGAATCGGGCGGATTCCGACTCGTCCTTGGTTTTGGCGGAGGGTTCCAACGCGAGCTTGAGGCTGAGGGTCACGCGCTCGGCCTGCAGGCGGGCGGCGGAAGTGGCGGAGCGCGGCGGATGGGAGAGCGCTTCCTGGAGCTGGCTTTGGAGATCGGCCAGCAGGGTCTTCAAATTCGGCATAAGTCGGGACGGAATGGCTTCGCTCTCTCCTCGCGACCTTGTCCATTCCCAGGTTCAAAACCCCAAGGTGGTCGGCGCGAGTCAACCAGGCGGGCCGAATCCATTCTATGTACCGGCCCCGCCGCCGCATCAAGCTTCCTTTGGCGAGTGATGAGTGACGAGTGACGAGTGGGGGGGGGGGGGCGGCGGGGAGGCTCGGCAATCCAAAATCCAAAATCCAAAATCTAAAATGGATAACGGCCGGGCTGTGACGAGTTACGAGTGACCGCAATGAGCAATGAGCAATCCGGTGAGCAATCCCGCTTCGCCCCGAGGGCTATGCAGGACAGGTGAGCAATGTGAAATTCGCAATCCCGCTTCGCCCCCGCCTCCTCTCTCCCTCCTTGGAATTCCGCTCATCATCCGATCCTCACCTCAATTGATTGTTGAACTGTCCCTCACGGCTGGCGAAGCCGGAAAAAGCTGCTGCCGGGCTTCGTGGTCACGACGTAGGGACTGACCGCGCCAGCCACAGGTTCCCAGGCCGCTGGCTCGAGTAAGCTGGATTGCTCCAGCACGAAGCTGGGGTCCGACCAGACCAAACGATACGCCCCCACCCCGTCCCGATTCAGCGTCAAGATCGGACGCGTGACGGGCGGAGCGTAGGCCTCCAGCGACAAGTCGAAGGACACATCGGAGGAGGCGGCTGAAGATTGATGGACCTCGGCCGCGAGCAGGTTGATTCCGTTGAGAAGCAGCTGCGCGGGAATCCAGATCTGACGGAAGTCCGTCTCGGGATCGGTGTCTGCCCCCGCCGGCGTGTCGAAGAGGAGATCGCCATCGGGCAGGTTGCTGCGCCCCACGGGGGTGCCATTTAGATACAAGGCCACCCCGTCATCACGACGGACCCGGACGAGCAGGTTGGTGGCGTTGTTCGGACCATCGAAGGCGAAGGCATGACGGAAGTAATAGGTGATGGCGCCGCTCGTCAGAGCGGTGGTCTCCCGGCTGTCACCGAAGCCCAGTTCGGCCGCGCCTTCGAGCCAGTTGCTGTCATCGAACGCCGGCTCGATCCAGGCTGTGCCCTGGTCGGAGGCGTCATCGAGATAGCGCCAGACGGAGCCGGTCGAGACCAGGGTGGTGACCACCGGCAGTTCCAACACTCGGAATACGAAGGGAGCTGACTCGGCGGTCACGCCCGACTCATCGATCGCCCGGGCCACCACGGTGTGGGTGCCCACGGCGAAGCCCTGCGCCGTGACCGCGTAGGGGAAAACCCGATCCTCGGCCAAGATCGTCCCGTCTTCCACCAGCTCCACGGAGATTATGGACGAATCCGAGTCGTAGGCATCGATGCCAAACGTGATGTCGGCCGGAGCAAAAAACGTGGCGGTCGGGCTGGGGTTCGTAATGCTCAGGGTGGCCGGGGACGTCGGAACATTGGCGCGCAAGAGGAGGTCAAAGCTGAGATCGCTACTAGTGAGGGCCGCTTGATGCACTTCCACCGCGATGACATTTCGGCCTGAAACCAATAAGCTTGGAGGCACCTGCTTGTTGAACAAAATGAACTCTCCGGCCTCACCCGCCGTGTCGCGGGCCAGAGTTTCGTGCAAGAGGTCGACGTCTTCCTCCATGCCGCTGCGGAAGACCTCGTTGCCGTTGAGGTAGACCACCGCGCCATCGTCGCGTCGCAGTCCCAAGGTCAGGGATTGAAGGCTCGTCGGGTTCGAAACCTCAAAGCCATGACGGAAGTAGGTGGTGATGTATTTCGTGTTCGCATCCGGACCGAAGTTCACCACCGTGGCTTCGTCTCCGTCCCCATAGCCCAGCTCGCCGTATCCGGCGTTCCATTGGGAGTCGTCGTAGAAGGCGTCGCGCCACTCCGGTCCTTGGGGCACGCCGTCGTCGAGATAGGTCCACAGCGAACCCAGCGGAATCAAGGCGGTTTGCAGGGTGACGGTGACGGGAGCGGACGTGGTGATCAATCCGCCCACGTCCGTCGCGCGAGCGGTGATGGTATGAGCCCCCGCCGGGATTTCGCTCCAGACAAAGCGGAACGGAGGAGCGGTCAGCTCCGTGAGAACGGTGTCCCCGTCGAAAAACTCGAGCTTGGCGACGCCATCATCCGGGTCGTTGGCGTTGGCGGTGAGAATGAGGGTCTTGGTCGGGAGCGAAAGCCCGTTGGTCGGCGAGGTCAGGGCAACGGAGGGGGGAATTGGGTTGGCGTAACCCACCAGTGCAAAGTCGAAGACCAGATCGCTGCTCGTGAGGCTGCTTTGATGGATCTCCACCGCGATCACATTGCGTCCCGAGACGAGATCGGAAACGTTCAGTCGGTTGGTAAACCAGGTGGCTCCGTTGTCCGCGGCATTCGCGGCGAGCTGGGTGAACGGAATCAGATCCCCAATCGTTCCGCTGATTCCATCCCGCACGTTCTCCACACCGTTGAGGGAGATCGAGATTCCATCATCGCGACGGTACGCGACCGACAACGACAACAGGCTCGCGGGATCGGCCACCTCAAACTCCCGACGGAAGTAGACCGTGGGATATCGGGCCGCGGCGGGTCCTCCGTCGATCACGGTCGTCACCGGCTTACCGAATCCCAGCGATGTGTCCCCGATCGCCCAATCCGCGTCGGGGTAATCCGGGAAACGCCAATCCTCCGGGAGTTCCGTGCTCTGACTGAAATACCTCCAGGTGGTGTTGGTCGGAATGAGGATCTGCTGGGCTTCCGTTGCGGATGCTCCCCAAAACAGGGACAACAGCATCAGGAAACCACGGAGCGTTGCGGGACAAGTGCACGGCTTCATAGTTCAAATGAATGAGAATGGTCCTATAACTATCACCTCCGCGGGCCCGTGAAGCAAACCTCATTTTGTGGATTGCCCTCATTCTCCGAGCTTTGCATGCTGCTCGCCTCACTATGAACTCCGTTCGGCTGGGTATCGTTGGGATGGGCAATATCGGCAAGCATCACGCGACCTATCTGCGCGCGGGGCAGGTCCCCCGGGCAGAGTTGGTGGCGGTCTGTAGTCCATCCCCTTCTAAGCTAGAGGCTTACAAGCCTTTGGCCATCTACCAGGACCCGCTGGAGTTGATCCGGTCCAAGACCATTGATGCCCTGCTCATCGCCACGCCTCACTACCAGCACACCACGCTAGGAATTGCCGCCTTGGAGGCGGGCTTGCACGTGATGGTCGAAAAACCGATCTCCGCGCACAAGGCCGATGCAGAGCGGTTGATCGCGGTGGCGGCTCAGCGTCCGGATCTGGTGTTTGGAGCGATGTTTCAGCTGCGGACGGAACCTCGTTATCTCAAGATTCAAAACCTGTTGCGCTCGGGGGAGTTGGGTCAGGTGATTCGTGTTAATTGGATCAATACCGACTGGTTTCGGACGGAGGCCTACTATGCCAGTGGCGGGTGGCGGGCGACTTGGAAGGGGGAAGGTGGCGGGGTCTTGCTCAACCAGGCGCTGCATAATCTAGACACTCTCTACTGGCTCTTTGGTCGACCGGCGCGGGTGCGCGCGTTCTGTCAGTTGGGCAAGTTCCATCAAATCGAGGTCGAAGACCAGGTCACCGCCTACTTGGAATGGCCCGATGGGGCGTCGGGGATCTTCGTGACCTCCACGGGGGAGGCTCCCGGATCGAATCGGCTGGAGATTACTGGGTCGCGCGGCCGCTTGGTCCTGGAGAATGATCGGCTCACGTTCGTTCGCAACGAATCGGACATGCTCGAATTTAGTCGAACCGCGAAGACGGGATTCGGCAAGCCGGAAGTGTGGAACGCTGAGGTGCCGTTCAGCAACAGCCCCGCCCAGCACGCCAGCCTCATGCAAAATTTTGTGGAGGCCATTCTGGACAAAAAACCGTTGGTGGCACCTGGTGCCGACGGCCTGGGCTCGGTGGAACTCGCGAACGCCATGCTCTATTCGGGACTCACCCAGCAAACCGTGGAGTTTCCCCTCGATTCCGCCGCCTACGAGCAAAAGCTCCAGCAGCTGATCGCCGATTCCAAATTTCAGAAGCGCGTCGAGACGATTCAGAACGACGATTTTAGTAAGTCGTTTCGACGGTAAGGGGCAAGCGCTGGGTGCGATGGCACTGCTGTTTTGAGCTGCGGGAGCATTATGGACTGCGGTGGCACGACCTAAGCATTACCCACAAGTTCTTCGACCAGATGTTAGAATCCCACAGGGATTCCGCCTCAAAGCCCAGGGTTGGCGCGATGCGGGAGCGCCTACCCTGGGTTAGTCGTTATTTTCTCACAACCCCAACGCGGGTTGCGACTGGATCGGCCAACACCCCCAAACAAACCGCAACCCACGATGGGGTTGTGAATTCTATGGGTTTTTCCCAGGGTAGCTCGTT
>JAEUHE010000206.1 GCA_016793885.1 Verrucomicrobiales bacterium | reverse complement strand
TGTATGGCCCCACCTGACCTCGATACATTCGTGTTCAACCCTCTGCCTCAAGAATCGGCACTCGATTCAAGGCGCTAGGCGCTGCGGGATGGATTCATTATTGTGGAGACGCCCTACCCCTAAGCTGGAGCTTAGAATTTCGCTGTGGGGCGCGGCGGAAGGCAGGATAGGGGACCCAGTCCGTTGAATGACGTTGATAAGCTCAACGCGGGTCAACGGGCTTCAACGCTCCCGCTCAACCGCTTTCAACACCGTTCAACGACCGATCCGACGCTCACTTACCCAGGTTCGGCTCAAAGCGATTCCTGATAGGTCTGCTTCGGAATTCGCGTAACTCCTCAGCAGGCGGCATTAACCTGCGAACTACTCGCTAACGCGGATTCTGACGTCTCGGGCAACCTGGAAAGTATGGGATCTGAGAACGAGAACCAATCGCACACGCTCCGTCGTAAGGGCGGCGGACGGGCGTATCACAGTCGGCTCGAACCTCACACCGAACTCATCCGAAGTCTTCGTCGACAGCGGATGACCTGGAAGGAAATCGCATGTCACCTTACGGATCAATTGGGCTGTGCGATCACGTTTCAGGGTGTGCACCAGTTCTTCCGGCGATTTGTGAAACGCCAGGCGGTTACTCACTGGGAGTCGATTGGCTCGCAGGAGTCGCCAGCTCCGGTGGTCAACGCCGTGAAAGGAAAACCGATCGCGGCAGCCATGCCTCCAACGCGACGATTTCGTTCTGTAGACCCCGCCCGTATTAACCTCAACGACCCAACCAGCACATGAAAATTACCCGACGCATTCATCTAAACCCCCAATCTAAAGGCAACCTCGGCAAAAGCTTTGAAACCGAGTTCCGTACCGCCTGGCTGGATCACCACGGCATCAGCTGGACGGGATCGGATCTCGATGACCGCCACCATACCTTTGCCGCTCGGCACCGGGACGTCGTGAAGTCGTACCAACTGGGCAACGGACAGGAGAGCAAGTCAGCCTTACTCACCCTGTTTCGCCGAGTGATGAAGGAGAACACCCCCATCCACGTCATCGACACTCGCGCTCAAGCGGACGCGCTTATCCTCAGTGCCTTGGAAGAATTGCAGATCCTGGACATTTGTGCGGACGAAGGCATTCGGCTGACGTTCTTCCTGTTCCCGACGGACGACACCGAAAGCATGAATAACGTCGCCCGTCTGTTCCTCTATGCGGGGGATCGAGTTGATTACGTCATCGTCCACAACCCCACCAAGGCCCGTGGCGATCTTTTCAACGGTTCGCAGCTAGAGGCACAGCTCATCGATTTTGGAGCCAAGTCGGTCCTTCTACCGGGCATCACGCCCACAACGCTTCTGGCCATGGAGAAAGCCGAGATGAAAGCCAAACGCGCCTTAAGCTTCGCCGAAGTCTCTCATCCAGACATGCACCATTTGGAGCGTCTCCTGGAGGGGGAGATCCAATGGGCACTGCAGAAGGTATTCCTCGAGTATGACCCCATCGCCGAACTGTTGCTTCCCGAGGGGTTCTCCTTGGAAGCTAAGTCACAGCGAGTGAGCACCGCTGCCCCGGAAAGTGATGCGCAGGCCAACCTCAACTTTGGAGAATGAAGTATGGATGATACTGCCTTTGACGCGTTGTGTGAGGGAGCCTCTCCGGCGGAGGCGAAACAGCTCCGGAAGCTCTTGGCCGCCTGGTGCCAGGGGGATGAGAATTCATTCCCGGTCCAACTCGTGCTGCTCAACCGATCTCAATTCCGAGCCGCCGCGAAGGTGCTCCTAACCATCGAAGCGGCCCGGGCATCCCTGCAGAAGGAGTTTCGAGAGCAGCAGAACTGCATCGCCAGTCAGATCAAGGCCTATGAGTCGACGACCTTGGCCAGATCCCAAGAGCTTCAGAAACAGATTCGGGATCAAGCCGCGATCGCCGAGAAGATCCTCGCCAGTTTCAAGAGCCATCTGGTGGAAGCCGAGAAGACGGCCCAGCAGATTCGCGACGGGCTGGTCAAAGGCTCAAAAGCCTGGGACGCGGCGAAAGCCGATTTCGACCAGTCCGGGCGAATCCTCCGTCAGGAATGCGCCGATCTCCAGTCAAGTCCGTGGCTGAGCCACTGGGTGCTGGTTGTCGCTCTCTGGATCTCGGCTGGATTTCTAGGCTACTTTTGGAGACGAATGGGAGGCTAACAGTTCGATGTGGGTGGGTGGGGGTGTTTTAGTGTGAGCTCCTCGGGCTATTTTAGCTGGGAAGTGAGTCGAGAAGGCTCACTTCACAGCCAGCGTTTTTCCTTTGGAATCACAGCGAGCGACTAGATGGAGCTTCACATTTAAACTTCGCTGTTCATTTGCCCGACAAGTTCGCGTGCGCAATCCGCTGTTGGTGCTGGTTTGCGTAGTCCTCGAACATCTCATCCGTCAGCCGCATCCCCCAAACGTGTTAGAGACTCGCTCTTGTAGAAAAAAGCGGGAAGCGTAACGATCACGCCAGCAAACTATAGGTTTAGAAAAATCATGAATGGATCTCGTGATAAAAACTGGAGCAAGGAAAAGCGGTGTTGATTTTCCCTAGGTCTTGCTCATCGGCGTGCCCCGTCCCTCCCTCTCGCCCGTTGATTCGATCCTGCGTTGGTATTATCCCCGAAGTTGAAAGCCTCCCCCTGAATTTATGAAAAGCGCCTTCCTTCTTTTCGCGACTCTCGTTCTCTCGTCCACAGCTCAGGAACTCCAGGTCGTAGAAAGGGGTGCCAGCCATCAGGTACTTCAGCGAATCAAGAGTTTCGTCGATCAGAGCGGCGCCACGCGCTATCGAACCAATCGGTTCACCGAGTTAGCCGATGGTCTTTGCTACCTGCCCGATGGACCCAACGCCAGCTGGGAACTTTCACGGGTGTAGTGCAAAATCAATTCTGAGAACAAAAGGGCTTGGAATTGGTTGACACAATTTTGTGTTGGTTGTCCCGAACGGAGATCCATTGCTGGCAGCGGAGCCAGTTTTCCACAATGAAACGCCAACCGGCGTTGAGGCTGTG
>JAEUHE010000205.1 GCA_016793885.1 Verrucomicrobiales bacterium | reverse complement strand
GCCGCTCGGCTGACGCTTATCGTGCGAGCCTCTTTCCACTTGATCGGCGTCAGTTCGCCCACGGTATGATTCGTCGTCGATGGAAGCCTAGTGAGCACGTCCTTAAGGTATTCATACGGCTCGATACCGTGGATTCGGCAGTTGGCGATTAGAGTGTAGATCACCGCGTTGCGCTGACCCGCCTCTTCGGATCCGAAGAACATCCAGTTCTTTTTTCCGATCGCTGTTGGCCTGATTTTGTTTTTTATCCCAAGATTGCCGTTATGCCGAGAAGCAGAGCGTAACCGCGATTGCGACCATACCTGGCATATCGCGGCATAGGTCGCTACTCCGCATTATCAGATGGCTCGGAGGAACGCCAAGAGTCGAGAGGAGTTTTGCGACTTCTGATGGGATCTCAATTTCGGCGCGGTCAGCCGCTTAAGGCATGCCTCTTTCATTTTCAAATTGGCCTCAATATAACCGTGAGTCGTTAGCGGTTTTGCGTGGCCGAGCCAGAGCGCGATGACCTCAAGAGCCACGCCTGCCTGCAGCAGACCCATTGCGCATGAATGTCGGAACGTGTGGCAGGTGATGCGGCGACCTTTCAGGGAGGGACACTTTTGCTCAGCTTGACGGACTGCCAATGAGAGACGAAACGCCGCGCCGTCACGGCTCAGCGTCTGGCGTAGTCGATTGGTGAAGATCAACTCATCAGGTCCGGTTTTATTCTCTCGGCACCATCGACTTAAGAGTCGTTCCACGTGCGGCCACAACGGCACGGATCGATCCTTGCGTCCCTTGCCCTGTAGGTGGACAGAGCGGTGCATAAAATCTCGGGGGCGGAGTTGGAGTGCCTCCGTAATCCGAGCTCCCGTGTTGTAAAGCAGCGTGAAGAGTAGACGGTCGCGCTTCCCCGAAAACGTGCGTTCGTCCATGGCCGCAAGCACTGCTTCAACCTCCTTTCGAGTCAAGAAACCAAGGACTGGTTTGGCGAACTTCTTTTGTGGAATGGCGAGAATACGATGTCCCACAGCAATAAAACTGACCCCAACTGCCTCGCCGATTACGAACCGAACGAAAGTGCGGACTGCAGCAAGTCGCAGATTGCGTGTGCGGGAAGAGTTCGCCCGCTGCTTCTCCAAGAAGTCGAGGAATGCGAGGACTGCCGCTGGGCTGAGGTTTTCGAGGGTCAATTGGTCCACGGTGCGGTTGTTTCGCTTGGCCAGAAATCCCAGCAGCAGTCGAAATGTGTCCCGATACCCCCTCTGCGTGTGTTGGCTCAAATCACGTTGTGCCGACAGGTAGTGGGTGAAAAAGCGCTGAATTAGCTCCGGCAGTTCATCATTTCGCATGGGGTTAAGAATGAGACTTTCGAAATCGCTCGCTTGCGTGCCACAGGGCGCCTGCGTTACTGGATACATACCACCACGTTGAATGGAATGAACGGTGACCAAGATACCTCGCGAGCAGCAAGAGATGATGCGCGATGGGCTCCTTCTGGCGACTCCATCGTGCGAGAAGCATCGATGCGAAGGTATGACGAAAATCCATCAACCGCAGCGAGCGACGGCCACCGCGGGAAACCATACCTTCAGCGATGTTCTGAAATACCCTGTCCACCCGTCGCATGCTCAAGGGTAAACCCCTCGCATTGACGAAGAACGTCTCACCCAGGGGAAAGAGCGATCGGCGTTGTTTCTCATAGCGTTGGAGCGCACGGACTGTGTCGGGATGGAGCGCAATGACGCGTTGTGGACTGAACTTGCAGCTAGCAATCCGCAACGTGCCCCTTTCTGGGTCCAGATCCCGCAGTTGAAGCCGCAGGGCTTCACCAGGCCGCATCCCAGTGGATGCAAGCAGTCCGATAAGTGTTTCGTACGTCAGTGGGTGGAGGGAGGAGCGGAATGTCTCCAGTTTTCGCGTGCGCCGCATCAAGAGTTTGATCTCCTTCTGCGTGAAGAGATGCGGTCGAACACGCTGGAACATCTTCCCGAGTAAATGGCTACTCGGAATCTGGGTGCGCGGATCAATGGACGCACAGTATCGCGCGAAGCCGCGGACCATTCCTAACCTTCCGGCGTGGGTCGCCGGCCGAGCGGTCTTCACAGAGGTAGCCCATCGTACCGCCAATGCCGTTGTCAATGGTGCCCGAGGAGCCTCCCTATCAGCCAGTCGAGCAAAACCAAGGAGCAACTCCCCGCCCCGTAGTCGGTAACCCAGTTTGCGGCGAAACCTCAAATAGCGGCGCACCAGCGTCAATTTGGAAGGGCTTGCTAGAGAGGCCATGGTTGGATCAGGGGACGAAGATCATGGGCCTGAGTGTAGTGATCGGTTGTCGCGACGAGCCTGTGGCCGAGCAGGTCCGCAATCTCCTTGGTTGTCGCGCCATAAGCAAAGAGCCTGCTGGCGAAGGAGTGTCGGAGCCTGTGGGATCCAAACCATCCGTGAAACCCGCAACGCCGATAGGCACGATCCATCACGGCGATGATCGCGTGTGATGACAACGCGCGCCCCCGCAGCATTGCTTGCCCCACAAACAGTTCGGGTGCGTGGGTTGAGGGCCGCAGTTCGAGGTAGTTGCGTAGAGCGGTTTGGACATGGACGGGCATTGGTAGATGGCGTCCTGAACCTGCTTTGGCGGGGGGGACTCGAAGTAGCCGTAGCTTCCAATCAATGTCATCGCAGCGAAGTCGCCGAACCTCGCACGCGCGTAGCCCGAGGTCACTCAGACAAACCGCCATCGCATAGTCCCGACAGCCTTGCTCGCTGGAACGATCAAAGCTTCGCATAAACTTTTGTCGTCGACCCTCATCAAGCACCTCCGGAACTCGACGCCGGCCGAAGTCTGCGACGGTTGGCAGAGCCGCGGCCAACGCAGACGAGCACTTGCCATGCAAATGCAGGAAACGGAAGAACTGTCTCAACATGGAGAGAGTGCCGTTGACGCTTTTTGGGGAGAGGTCGCGGCATAGCAATGTGGCGTAACGACGCAAGTCCTCCACCTTCACTCGGCACCATCTGAGAGGTCGGTGCTGAAACTGCCATGACAGATATCGCCCGAGTACCCGTGCCGTCCCTTGCACAGTGCAATCCGCGAGAGCGCGATGGGAACGCTGAAAGCGGGCGAAATCATCAAGCCATCTTTGCCAGCGAACATTAGGGGTGGCTTCGTGAAACCTGCCGAGAAATTTTAGCCAATGAAAAAGCGCCGATCGCAAAGGCCTGCGTGAGGCGGCCGTCCACTTAGGGAGGCACATTCGCATGATCTCCGAAGCTTCGCCTCGGTGTAAATGGATCGCACGGCGCCCTTGGCGATCGAGATGCGCAGCGACCTTCCGGAGGAATCTGCAGTAGTAGGTGACCGTAAAATCGGACGCATGGCGTCGCCTGAGGAAGTCAGTGAATCCCCCGTTAATCACGATCAGATCTGAACGGAGCCCCATCGTAGTGACCCGGTTCATCCCCTTAGCGTTCGGAGCTTGTCGCGCCCTTTTGTTGTGTGTGCGAGGAGGCACAGTTGAGAAACACCATCCTTTGCGGAAAGTCGCTGTCGTTGAAATCCCACTATCCCTGGTTCAGCAGTGCCCCGATCTCCCAAGCATCAACGGGTGACCATAATGCGGAGTAGCGACCTGTGCCGCGATATGCCAGGTATGGTCGCAATCGCGGTTACGCTCTGCTTCTCGGCATAACGGCAATCTTGGGATAAAGCTCGCTATGAGGCGTCCTTGGCTGCTCGCCGTCACGCGGCCGTAGACCCCGACAAACGGCTGGTAGCACGTGAGCTGGAAGGACGCTGGAATGCAGCACTCGCTCACGTTGGCGATCTTGAGTCGAAGATCGCCCGAATCGATCATTTAGCCACCACTCGACCACCTGTAGATCGAGCTTCGCTGCTGGCACTGGCTCACGATCTGCCGGCGGCTTGGAATGCCCCGAACACCAGTGACGGCGTAAAACAGCGGCTGACCCACATTTTGATCCAGGAAGTCGTCATTGATCAGAACGATGATACCAATGAGTCGGTCGTGACCATTCATTGGAAAGGCGGTCGTCACACCGAGCAGCGCATCTCTCGGATACGCACAGGCCGCTACCCCGAAGATCGCCACCCCAGCCCGGTCGAAGTCCTCCGTGCTCTCGGAGGACATTGGCCTGATCGCGAGCTGGCTGTGACTATGAATCGGATGCGATGCCGAGCCACCGACGGCGCAACTTGGACAGCCGTGCGCGTTCGTGAGTTACGTGAGAGAATGGGGATCGCTCCCTTCGATCCGGCTCAACCGCGTGAAAAGATGGTCAGTATGGATGAAGCGGCTCGAAGGCTAAAGATCTGCGTGGGCTCGGTACTTCGACTTGTTCGCGAAGGCATCATTCCCGCCAAACAACTGATGCCATCGGCCCCCTGGCAGGTCCCTGCGGCGAGCTTGGAAAGTGAGGCCGTCAAGATAGGCGTGCGGGCGATTGTGGATCGGCGACCCCGAAATTTTCGCGTTTTACAGGAGGAACGGACGCTTCAGCTTCCCGGCATTGAGTAGGAAGGATGCATTATGAAACACGCTTCCGACGGCGGTTACCAAAGACAAAGAGAGCGCCACTCTTCGGATCCTCTCCCAGCTGTTGCTGAGCTGCGGCCCACAGACCGGTGAAGCTGGCGCGCAAGTCGCACGGTGCGGTGGCCAGGAACACCTTCAGGTGAGAGTGGAAGCTTAGCATGGGCTCTGGAGGCAACGCAGGAGGTGTGCTGCCAGTTGAATTTGGTCTGCAGAGGTGAGACGCACTCGAGCGAGGGCGCCGACTTCCACAGTGAGGTAGGTGGGTTCACTGGGGGTGAGCTCAACCTGCGCGAAGGCGATAGGCTTTTTCTTCTGGGCCGATCGATGTCGCCAGGCCGCGAAGGTGGTGTAATTGAGCTCATGCTTGCGGGCGAAGGCGGCTGCGGACAAACCGCTGGAATCGAACTTAGCCAGTAAGCGAGCTCTGCGAGCAGCCTTAGCTGCCCGGCGCCGAAGACGGACGGAACTTTGAGGTGATTTCATGCGACGCCTCCATACCAGCTCGCGCCGCTATCCGCCAGGGGGTCACTAAATCACCGCTTACGCTCTTTTGCTGGCAAAACCGCTGGCGATTCCCGCTGCCGAGTCGAGCGCCATTGCTATAGGAGTTTGGAAGTTTTACCGCGGCAACTCGGGTAAATCCGGATCGACACTCCTGGAAGCCATCGTCAGGTGTATCAAAGCCGACTTCCAAGTCAGTCCTTACATGCAGCTGGATGAGACGCCAATCAAATATCTGGATCCCGCAAACGGTGAATGCAGCCAAGGCTCCAGTTATGGATTCCAGACTTGGAAATTGAGTGTTCCGCTGGAAACCTTGCCCGCCCAGCCGCCCGGCTGGTACTCCTCATACAGGATCCCAACTGTAAAACCAGACTTGAAAGGGAGCGAATAAAGGCGACCTAAGTCAATTGGCTCCATTTCGCGCACCTGACCCGGTGCCAGTTTAACAGCGATGTTTTTGTCTCGATGACCATGAGGAGAGAATAGATTACGTCTGATAGCGCCCTCCCGTGTTGGACTCAACAGCAACCCGTCAGACCCTACGGCATCGATCCTTGTGTTGGGCCAGATACCACTGTCCCAAATTGTAATAGCTGAGGACGAAATGTTCCTGAAGCTGAAAAAGATGAGCACGGGGCCATTCGTAGGATAACTAGTATGGTCGGATCGAACTCCAAGCTGGAGTCCACTCTCTGGCTTTCCCCAACGTATGCGTTCACCCGATTGTTCGTTCTCGTTGGAGCAGCCGCATAGCCCGATTAATGCGAGAACCAACATGTGAATTATCGATCTCATGATTGTTATCGGGTTAGTAGTTTATCGCGCCCTGCGATATCGGACTGGAAGCCCCATTCGATCGTCACGACCGGAGTACCCCCGCCAGCAACAGATAGATTGGGGACCTCGACAAGCTCCAAGGTGGCCTTCCAGCGAAGCCGTTTCCTCAGAATCGGAGCCTCCGGAACATTCTTCGAACCAAAGACCCGCTCTCGGATACGTCTAGGTTGATCTTCGAAAAATTCAGAGATGCCGTCAGGAGAAACTGGACGCTCCTTGTTAGTAAAGTACCATTCCTTGTCGTCACTGTCGCTCAGAGGATCTAGAACGTTATTGAGGACAATCCCATCCTCACTCAGGAATCCTTTCTCGTCTTGGACGGTAAAGCGCTGGCGCCAACGGTAAAAGCAGTTGCATGCTAGCTCGTGGTTCACATTGACGCTAATTTCAAGAAGCGCACCAAAGAAGCTTGCGAAGCTGTCCGGCCTATAGGTGTCAATTTTGACTTCTCCCACTTTTTTTCCATTCTTATTAACGGCTAGAACATCGCCCTTTCGAATTGATACAAATCCTAAGTAATCAAGTGTGCTGATCGGCGCATTCAATGCAAACATGAACAGGTTAACCCCACCCTCCTCAGCGACTGGATCCCTTGATGGCCACCTCCCGGTGGAGGCGTTGTAAAATCTGTAGCCGTAGTAGAGCAGATCGGACTCCTCATCCTGGCACTTGGTGGAGAATCTCATCGGATTGGATTTGGCAATCGTTCCAGACGCTCGGACCACTTCACCAAATGGTCCATACTCGTAGTGAGCCGTCTTCGATGAATCCGACGTCTTAGCCATGGCCGATACATTCCCTGTAGTGCAAAATCAATTCTGAGAACAAAAGGGCTTGGAATTGGTTGACACAATTTTGTGTTGGTTGTCCCGAACGGAGATCCATTGCTGGCAGCGGAGCCAGTTTTCCACAATGAAACGCCAACCGGCGTTGAGGCTGTG
>JAEUHE010000204.1 GCA_016793885.1 Verrucomicrobiales bacterium | reverse complement strand
CCGCTAGTTCTTCTAGGGTGGCGTTCTCAGCATTCGGATGTACCTCGAGCGCGCGCAACACTCAGGTTCAACCATAACCCGGCAAAAAGTACCAGTTTTATTTTCAACTATTTCGGAAATCTTTTTTGGCAATCGCTATAGATAGCCACTGTAGAGCACGTAAAGACGGCTGCGGGAGACGCCAAGTTGTTTAGCCGCTTGGGAAGCCGTCAAAGTGCTTTCGCGAAAAGCTTTAAGAACATGACGAACAAAACGGCTGGGATGCCGGTGGAGGAGTTGTTGATACTTTTCAGAGCGACAGACCTTACCCGGCGAAGCCGGCCCTCCGGCCAGTCTTTTCGGTCGTCTTCGCTACGCTCCGACTTCCCTCAAAGACTGGCCGGAGGGCCGGTGCCATTGGTGCTCATCCCTATCTTTGTCCTGCTTTGCTAACTACAGATTTTGTCCTGCTTTGCTTTCACCGCGACAAGGGAGAATGATAGTTCAGTGGCGAGTGCCCGAAGGTTGTCCTAGTCAACGACACCAACCTCGATATTTTTCGATATTTTTCGACTTGCAGAAACCTTTAATCTTGTCAAAGAATTGTGCGTGTTATGTTTCGATGACATGTCCAAAAAAGACTGCCAAGAAAATGCCCAAATTAGCAAATGCCGGTGTCTGGTTTTGAGGCCGACCCCGGAGCTAAGCTATGATTGTGGCGAAAGGGTGTGGGTGATAAACCCAAACCACAGCGACACACAATGAAAGCCAAACGGAAAAGACCGCAATGGACACGGAAATCCGGATCAGTTAGAAAGTTAGACTTTTCGGGATTCGTTGGGCATGAGAACCCAATAGAACCATGAGCAAGACGAAACGAAGGCGATATACCGGAGCCTTCAAAGTGAGGCTGCCCAGTCCGTCTCGACGATCCATTGTGCTCCCCTCCTATTTCGAGCTTTCAACGGGGTTGGTAAGCAACCTTCCTGAGCGGTTCGCCTGAGAAGGTATCAGACAATATCAGACAGTCCGGCTTCGGTAATCTTCGTTTTTCTTCGAGGTGTGAAAAATGGGATGCCGAAGCAAGTGGCTGATTTCGAGCTGCTAAGCGGATTTTTGCGAAATCATCCGAACGGCGGTAACGGATTCGTAAACCGTAGGTCAAGGGTTCAATCCCCTTCTTTGGCTCCATTTTTTGCATCGATGCAAAAAATGCCACGCCATAGCTCCTCCGAGGAGCGACGGCGGGCGGGCCACATCAGCTCAGTTACTCCTGCTCGTCCGCACGTTTTCCGTCCTGCCCTTCTCTGATCGTCGTTGCACAACCAGTTTTCGATCGCTCAAGTCATGTAGTAGCAGCGAGAGCGATCCATCAGCATGAGAGACTAACGTCCTCCGCACCTTTGCCTGGAGGTTGCCTCAAGGGGTGGGTTGCGGGTTTCTAGGGCTTGAATTGCGGGATCACTCGCAGCATGAATTCGTTGAACAGCGGTACCGTGAATGCGATGTCTCCATGCGCGGGACTATAGATCATCCCCTTCTTTATCAACTTGGCTCGGACCGGCCCTAAGCTGCTGATCTTGACCCTCAAGGCATCGGCGATGTCGCCTGTCCGTTGGGGACCTGAACCAAGACCCGCGATGGCCCGAAGGAAGTTCTTTTCGCTAGGTGTAAGGCGGTCGAAGCGGACTCGGAAAAAGTTCTGATCGAGGCGGGGAATGACTTTTTCCGTGGCCGCTTCGACGATGGGCTGAGTTATCGGACTTGCCTGTGCCAGATTCCATGACTGATAGCCCCATTCCTGGAGGAAGTAGGGATAGCCTTTGGTAAGACGAAATACCTCGGCCAGGGCGGGAGCTTCGAACACGACCCCTGCCGCTTGCGCCGGTTCGCGTAGAGCCTTGGCAGCGTCCTCTTTAGAAAGCGCACCGATATCCGGGAAATTAAAGAGCCGCTCGGCGTATGATTTGGATTCGCCAGCTAGGCCGGGAAGGATGGGCAGGCCCGCGCCTAGCAGCACTAAGGGAAGCTGGCGTTGTTGCACCTTGTGCATGGCCATGATGAGCGCGCCTAGTTCCTTCTGATTAAAGTATTGAACCTCATCGATCAAAACGGCTACCGCGTTTTTTCTCTCCTCCGCAGCTTCGGCAACCGCCACAAAAAGATTGGGCAGATCAATTTCGATATCACCGCTATCTGCGGTTCCCTTTTCCGGGTCGATGTCCAAACCAAACGAAACATCTCCTACCTCAACCTTGAGGCTCCCTATGAAACTCCTTAGAACCGCTAATCCCCTTTTCACCTTGTCTCCTACCCCTGCGGCTCGGTCCAAGTCGTAGAGAACGGTCCGAAGATATGGAGCGATCAGCCGTCCGAGCGTTTTGTCTTCGTGAGCCTCGATCGCGATGGTGCGATACCCCTGCGAGCTTGCAATGCGCTCGATCTCGTTTAGCAGAACGGTTTTTCCTACCCCCCGAAGCCCGGTCAACAGCATGCTCTTCTCCGACTTCTTCGCTTTGACTCGCCCTAACAGAACCCGTGCTTGGGAAAGAATAGGATCTCGGCCGACGAGCTCTGGGGGAGGCGAACCCGCACCGGGTGCGAATGGATTCTTGATAGGGTCCATGTTTGATGTATATCTATCTATACAATATTATACCTGAAATCGAGTATATTTTGTTACAAATGCTCAACCTAGGGATCAACCTTCGCCTGCTCGTAGTGTCCGAAATTCGAAAGGACCGAATCAGTTGATATTGTGGAGATTGCGAGAGGTGTGGAAGTTGTCAGTTCCAAAGCAAAGCCGGTCATTTTCGACCGGCAAAGGGATATTCCTCCGATGACTCCGTTGTCGTTTCTGCTGGTTGGCTTTGCCGGGTGGATGAACCGCCGGCAGCAAGCAGTCATCGAATGCCTGCAGCGGCCATCGACTTCTTCACCGCTGAGGTGTGGACTCCCGCGAGGTTGGTTCGTTACCGCGTCCTTGCGGGAAGCGGTTTCTCAGTTCGTTGAACACTATCATCAGGAACGAAACCATCAGGCCCTCGACAACCAAATCATCCGTCCTGAGTTTGCGGAGTTCCCCGCCCAAGGTTCGGTGCACCATCGTCAAAGGCTCGGCGAGCTTTTGCACTACTACTCTACTACCGTAAAGCCGCAAGAAAGTGCCCTCGTTTGAATTTGTGGAAACTACGGGTGAGGAGACTGCTTCCGCAGCTGGGCTCGGATTTTACAATAACGGTTAATGGTCTCTGGTATCGCCTTGAGCATCAGCAGACCGATCCGGTTTAGTGTCTTTAATGCACGATCACTGATGTGGGCAAATCCGAGAAAGAGGGTGCCGCCGGGCTGTCTGGATATGGCTTCCGCAAACTCATCGGTAAAGTTTTCCAGACCGTTCAAATTGAGGAAGAACCCCCGATCGCCACCGAAGCAATGCTGTCCATACCGGTCCCATTTCGCTCGGTGCTCGCCTAAACAATCCAGAACTTCAACCTGAAGACATTTTAAGCCCGGCAGATGTAGTGGATATGGATGTCTCGCAAGCGCACGGGCCCCCGAAATTGACAGACCTGTCAGACCGCGGAGCAGCAACTGTGTCCGGTGAGTTGCTAATAACTCGAGTGCTCGATCCGAGAGCTCTGATACGCCGCTCAGATCGAGAGCCGCGCCGGTATGCTGGGCCAGATGGGCCGCCGACGCTTCCGAGAGCGAGCGAACTCCTGGCAGAATCAACGCTCCGGGGTATTGTTTTAGCACTTCCGCCAACGATTCGGGGATCTCGGTTAATCCAGGAAGCTTGAGGCTCCAGTATTCCCGTGCGCTGATGTTCGAACCTCGATGGAGAACAAGTGCCTCCGCTGCCTCTACGCTCAGTTGGCTCAACGTGGAAGGGAAATTCAAGGAAGCGATGTCTCGGTCCGCACAGAGACTTGCAACATGCGGACTGAGTTCGGTCAGTCCGTTTAGGCTGATGTCTAAGTTTTCCTTCCTCAGCAAAATGTTCAGGACCGATTCTTTGGGCGCGTTGAGCCCCAACAGAGACAATTTCCCAGGACCACAGAGCTCCAGAAACGTGACCGGATATTCCGCTAGCACTCGAGCTGTGTCTGTGTCGAGATGAGAAAGTCCGGAAAGATTAAGTGAGGGTCCTTGGTAATTGCGGAGTTCCCGAGCCTCTTCCGTGGAGAGCGAGGTGATCTTGGACAACTGCAGGCCCCACCGGCATTTCGCCAGTTCCCTGGCGACATCGGTGGAAAGGGAAGTCAGTCCGCTGCAGTCCAGTGGATACTCAGAGCATGCGATTGCCCTGGCGGTCTCGGGAGATACCTCGCGGATCCCCCATAAACGCCAGTGTCTGTGACCTGCGGCCATGGCCGAGGCTGTCCTCTCACAGAGCGTTGTCAGTGAATTGAGCTCGATCGGCAAACCGTCAACGTGGCACAGCGCTTCTGCCGCTTCAGGCGTGATCGAACTCAGCGATCGGAACAAAATTCCAAAGCGACGATCCATCTCCGCCATCGTCGAGTGTAGATCCTCGACAACCGGGATTGTGCCGCTGTTTTCCTCCTGCATTCGATCCAGCAAACTCGGGTGTATGCCGTGGCCAGCATATCGAGATAAAACGGAGGCTGCCTCAGTACTTAAATAATTCAGGTTCTCGAAAAGCAAAAAGTTGGGGTGGGTACGAATCAGGGCCTCAGCGGAGTCAGGGGTTACAACGGTCAGTCCTGTAAGGTTCAGATCCGACGGATGTAGCTCCAGGGAACGAAGCTTCGGTTGGCTAAGGACGGAGAGACCCGAGAGTCGAAACTTGGTGTTTGGTTGCGACGCGGCCTGCGCCAGCAAATGAAAGGCACCGTCGGAAATTTGGTCGCAGCCATCGAGAGTCGTTGTTCCTGTCCTAAGCGCCAGCAGGGCGGCTAAATCCTCATCTAGCCGTTGGATGCCGTTCAGCTGAAGTTGAGCGGGCGATTCGGGGCGTGACAGGATCTTGGCCGCAGCCATCGGTAACTCGGTTAGCCCGGAGAGATCCAGCCTCTGTCGGTTTGACGCCAGGCTAGGAAGGGATTCCAGGGGAAGATGAACGATGCCCGAGAGCACCAGCGAGCCAGTTCCTGCCGCTAACTTTTGCAGGGTCTCATTGGTCAGCGAGCGAATGCCGCCGAGGTGAAGCGTGCCGGTGTGTCGCGCGAGCGCGGACGCGAGATCTTCCGTCGTTGTTTGGAGTCCTGAGAGGTTCAAGGGGCCAGAATGTGCGGAAAGAGCTAGTGCAGATTCGACAGAGAGCGTGCGCAATCCGGACAGATCCAACGTTTGATGTGGATTCTGGGCGAGAGCGTGGGCGACCTCAGGAGAGAGATCTTCAAGACCTGACAAATCGAGTCCGGATGTGTCGCAAAGTCCTAGCGACTGAGCGAGATCAATGGACAGGCTCCTCAGCCCGGAGAGACAGATAAACCCACTGCCTTCCTCGAGATCATGGTCTAGGATCCGAGTCACGATGCGAATCGCTTCGGGTTCGACATCCTGGAATTCTGACAGGTCATTGTAGAAGCGCGCATGAAGATCCCAAGCGAGTTTCGCCGTTAGTAAGCTGGTGCAAGTTGGTCCTTCGTGTCCTGATGCGTTCATCGTCGATCCCTTTCCAGAGTGGTATGAGTTGTTTTGCAGCCAAGTCAACTGAGTAGGTTGAGTGATCTATCGGCACCCTGGTCGGAGTGGGGCGATCAGCCCAGCGGTATGGCCTCTTAGGTAGACCGCAAGATCTCCCCTCCAAGATTCGTTGCCTCACTTGTTGCGGACTTAATTGCGATTGCAGAACGGGCCGAGGTGCCACCGTAGGGATCTCGGCAGTGTTTCCTCGGCTGCCCGCTCTGTGGATTCCACATTTTAGGGAGTGGACAGCTGGGCGGTCTGGTGCCTACCGTCTTCCCATCCGCTGGCGATCATGCAAGGTAATTTTACCTAACATGATAGAACCCGACATGGATGTCGGGGCTCGGGAGAAAAGAATATGGGAAAGACAAACATGGATCGTTGTCGTTCTTACCTTGGTTGCTTGGGATCTATCGATCCATCGAAGCATTCTCCTGGCGAGTGTTGCCGCCGACGTGACGAGCGATCGTGTGCGGCCGGGTACTGGCTGATGATGTGGATATGGCTGGCCATGAGCCTACAGAGCACCTGTGCCGAGCCCTGGAAGGTTCTGAAGCCTGAGATCTTCGCTGCGGACCCGCACGCCGTTTACTCCAACGAGGCTGGTGAATTCGTAGTTCTGGGCGATCGAGGTCTGATGGCTCGTTCTAAGAATCTGGTGGACTGGTCGGTGGAACATCCGAACCCAGACG